>NZ_JBEOUW010000010.1:80436-108503 GCF_040303045.1 Kitasatospora sp. NPDC096140 | reverse complement strand
CCTCGTGCCGCCGACACCCGCATCGCCGCCCGACTGGAGATCCAGCCCGGCGATCCGGTGATGCACACCAGCTACGTCTACCTGGCCGGCGGCGGGGCTCAGTTCTGTGGGCGCCGACCGTACTCGGCGACCCAGCGCGAGCCGAGCAGGACGATGTCGGCGGTCTCGACCGGGCGGCCGGTGGTCTGGTCGTAGTAGGTGCGCTCGATCGCCATCACGGGCACGGCGGGAGCGACGCCGAGGGCTTGGGCCTCGGAGCGGGTGACCTGACGGGCGGAGACGCGTTCGACCGGCATGCCGACCTCGATGCCGATGAGGGCCATCCGGTCGGCGACGCCGACGCCGGCGTGCGGACCAGCCTCCGGGAGGACGATCAGGCTGCCGCCGGTGATCGCCATGGACTCCCAGCTCTCGGCGAGCTGAGCCGGATCGCCGTCGGCCAGGTAGACGTAGCTGGTGTGCATCACCGGATCGCCGGGCTGGATCTCCAGTCGGGCGGCGATGCGGGTGTCGGCGGCACGAGGCTGTGACTCGTGTCGCCAGGTTCCGACCACGCCTTGTCGGGCGAGAGCGGCCTCCGTCGGAGATCCGTCGCCGGGTGCGACGCGCTGGCGACGTACCAGGACGGCCGGTGGTTCCTGGGACTTCACGTAGTAACCGGCGCCTGGCCGCGCGAGAACGAGTCCTTCGTCGATCAGTACGGCGTACGCCCGCTGGACCACGCCGGTCGAGACGTTGTGCTCGCGCTGAAGCGCACTGATGGACGGCATCCGATCGCCCGGCTGAAGCCGCCGGGAGGTGATGTGGCCGCGCAAGGTGTCCGCGACGTGCAGGTAAGAGGGTGTGTCGCTCACGCCTCGGCCTCCTCGCTCCGAATGGTGCGTTGCGGCTGACACCGTAACGCTCAGGCGGCTACTCTATCGATACGATTTCACCGTACCGATAAGGGGAACGTCGGTGCAGATCAGCATGCGCACGAGTCTGCTCAAGGCCTCGCTCGGTCAGGCGGCCGGGGCTCCCGTGCGAATCACCAAAGGGAAGGCCGGTCGCGTCCGGCTCTCCACTACCGCACCGGGCGACACCTCCTCCACGCAGTGGACCGAGGTGCTCGACATCCTTCGGTCGGGCTGTGCATGGGGCTCCACCGACGCCACGGGCGAAGTCATCGTCTGGGTGGAGCTGGAGGACTTCAACATGATCGACATGAGGGCCTGGTCATGACCGCTGCCGCCCGCCGCTCGGCCTCGCCGACCGGCATCGTGATCCGTTTCGATGTGGGCAAAGCCGGGCGCTATGTCAGCGCCGAGTGCCGGCTCGATGCGCATTGGGCCTGTCCCGGCGGTATCCGGGAGGTGTCCAGGGCCGTCGCCCTGGTGTGTCTCTGCATGGAACCGTCGTGTGCGTGCGCCCGGCACCTCTCGGGAAGCGAGCGTTGAGCCGGGCCGGTCGGCTCCGGGCGGAGCCGACCGGCCCGGAAGCCGCTACCAGCCGCGCTCGCGCCACTCGTCGAGGTGCGGGCGTTCGGCGCCGAGGGTGGTGTCGTTGCCGTGGCCGGGGTAGACCCAGGCCTCGTCCGGCAGGGCGTCGAAGATCTTCTCGTTGACGTCCCGGAAGAGGCTCTTGAAGGCCTCCGGGTCACCCCAGGTGTTGCCGACGCCGCCGGGGAAGAGGCAGTCGCCGGTGAAGACGTGCGGGTGGCCCTGCGGGTCGTCGTAGATCAGCACGATGGCGCCGGGGGTGTGCCCGACCAGGTGCCGGACGGTGAGCTCGACGTCGCCGACCCGCAGCCGCTCGCCGTCCGCGAGCCGCAGCTCGGTGGGCACGTCGATGCCCTCGGCGTCCTGCTCGCCGGCGGCGGTGCGGGCGCCGGTGGTGGCGACCACCTCGGCCAGCGCGGCCCAGTGGTCGTGGTGCCGGTGGGTGGTGACCACGGTCTCCAGCTCGTCGCCGACGGTCTCCAGCAGCACCGGGGCGTCCGCGGCGGCGTCGATCAGCAGCTGCTCGTCGGTGGCCCGGCAGCGCAGCAGGTAGGCGTTGTTGTCGTACGGGCCGACGGCCACCTTGGTGATGATCAGGTGGGCCAGTTCCCGTACGTCCGGCGGCCCGCCGACCTTGACCGCTCCGTGGTACGTCATCCGTCCGCTCCTCGTCCTAGTCCGGACCCGCCAACAGGGTTCAGGATCATCCTCGCGCCGTCAGCCCATCGGGGGAAGCGGGGGGAGGGCGGTGTCGGGGGTGCGGCGCAGGCCGGCGCCGTCGGAGCGGCCGGAGAGCCAGGCGGTCAGAGCGCGCTGCGGGCCCTCGACGGTCAGCGCGGGGGTGCCGGTGCCGATCAGGCCGAAGCTCCCGGTGTCCTCGGCGCGCACCTCGACGAGTGGCAGGCCGGGGCCGTGGAGCTTCTCCACGAGCCGGTGGAACTCCTCGACGGCGAACTCCTGCGGCCAGTCGCCCGGGCCGTGGCCGGCGGCCAGGTCGACGTGGTGGTACTCGACCTCCAGCAGGCGCTTGTGCGGGATGTCGGAGGCCGGGAAGACGTAGCCGGAGCGGTGCTTCACCTCTGCCGTCCAGGCCTGCGGGGTCAGCAGCGCGGCGGCCTCGGTGAAGCGGGCGTGCGACTCGCGCAGGTCGGCGAGGTGGACCTCCAGCGGGCGGGGCGCGTCGCGCTCGATGTCCTGGTCACGGGCCTCGTTGCTGACGTACTGCGGGATGTCGGCGCCGGTGCGGGCGCCGGTCAGCAGGTTGACCAGGGAGTCGGCGTTGCGGGCGAGGTGGGCCAGCACGTGGCCACGGGTCCAGCCGGGGAGCGCGGAGGGTTCGGCGACGGCCCCGGGCTCCAGCCCGGAGACGGTCTGCAGCAGGCGCTGGGTGCTCTCCTCGACCTGGCCGAGCCAGGCGGCGGCGGAGGCGGCGGCGGACTGCGGGTCGGTCATCGAATCTGCCTTCTGTCGGGAGACTGCGCGTTGCCCGCAGGGGGCTTCGCTCGTTGACCAGTCGACGCTACCGCCGGATCCGGGCCCTGAGCAGGGAGTTTTTCGGTACGCGCACGGTGTGGGTACGGACCGTCCCGGCCCCGCCCTCACTCGTTCGGGTGGTCTCCACTGGACAGAGTCGAGATTCGAACGTCTGAGCTATAGGCTGGCTGCCGCATCCTGGAAGAAGTACCGAATCTCACCGCAAGCCGTCTCGCCCCGGAGAAAGGCGCCAGAAGCAGTGGCCGACCGCCTCATCGTCCGCGGTGCTCGCGAGCACAACCTCAAGAACGTCTCGCTCGACCTGCCCCGCGACTCCCTCATCGTCTTCACGGGCCTCTCCGGCTCCGGCAAGTCCTCGCTCGCCTTCGACACGATCTTCGCCGAGGGCCAGCGCCGGTACGTCGAGTCGCTGTCGTCCTACGCCCGTCAGTTCCTCGGGCAGATGGACAAGCCCGACGTGGACTTCATCGAAGGCCTCTCCCCGGCCGTCTCGATCGACCAGAAGTCCACCAACCGCAACCCCCGTTCGACCGTCGGCACCATCACCGAGGTCTACGACTACCTGCGCCTGCTGTTCGCCCGGATCGGCAAGCCCCACTGTCCGCACTGCGGCCGCCCGATCGCCAAGCAGTCGCCGCAGGCGATCGTGGACAAGGTGCTGGAGCTCGCCGAGGGCACCCGGTTCCAGGTGCTCAGCCCGGTGGTGCGCGAGCGCAAGGGCGAGTTCGTCGACCTCTTCGCCGACCTCCAGTCCAAGGGCTACTCCCGCGCCCGCGTCGACGGCGAGACGATCCAGCTCGCCGAGCCGCCGAAGCTGAAGAAGCAGGAGAAGCACACCGTCGAGGTGGTCATCGACCGCCTCACCGTCAAGGAGAGCGCCAAGCGGCGGCTCACCGACTCGGTGGAGACGGCCCTGCGGCTGTCCGGCGGCATGGTCGTGCTCGACTTCGTCGACCTCCCCGAGGACGACCCGGAGCGCGAGCGGATGTACTCCGAGCACCTCTACTGCCCGTACGACGACGTGTCGTTCGAGGAGCTGGAGCCGCGCTCGTTCTCCTTCAACTCGCCGTTCGGCGCCTGCCCGGACTGCTCGGGCCTGGGCAACCGGATGGAGGTCGACCCGGAGCTGGTCGTACCGGACCCGGAGCGCTCGCTGGACGAGGGCGCGATCCACCCGTGGTCGGCCGGGCACGCCAAGGAGTACTTCCAGCGCCTGATCGACGCGCTCGCCGAGGAGCTCGGCTTCCGCACCGACATCCCGTGGGCCGGGCTGCCCGCCCGCGCCAAGAAGGCGCTGCTGTACGGGCACAAGCACCAGGTGCAGGTCCGCTACCGCAACCGCTTCGGCCGCGAGCGCTCGTACAGCACCGGCTTCGAGGGCGCCGTCCCGTTCATCCAGCGCCGGCACACCGAGGCGGAGAGCGACAGCAGCCGCGAGCGCTTCGAGGGCTACATGCGCGAGGTGCCCTGCCCGACGTGCCGGGGCACCCGGCTCAAGCCGGTGGTGCTCGCGGTCACCGTCGAGGACAGGTCGATCGCCGACGTCTCCTCGATGTCGATCAGCGACTGCGCCGAGTTCCTGGGCGCGATGAAGCTCAACGCCCGGGACAAGCAGATCGCCGAGCGGGTCCTCAAGGAGGTCAACGAGCGGCTGCGCTTCCTGGTCGACGTCGGCCTGGACTACCTCTCGCTCGACCGCGCGGCCGGCACCCTGTCCGGCGGCGAGGCCCAGCGCATCCGGCTGGCCACCCAGATCGGTTCCGGCCTGGTCGGCGTGCTCTACGTGCTGGACGAGCCGTCCATCGGCCTGCACCAGCGGGACAACCACCGGCTGATCGAGACGCTGGTGCGGCTGCGCGACATCGGCAACACCCTGATCGTGGTCGAGCACGACGAGGACACCATCAAGACCGCGGACTGGGTGGTCGACATCGGCCCGGGCGCGGGCGAGCACGGCGGCAAGGTGGTGCACTCCGGTTCGCTGAAGCAGCTGCTCGGCAACAAGGAGTCGCTGACCGGCCAGTACCTCTCGGGCAAGCGGTCCATCCCGATCCCGGACTCCCGCCGCGAGCGGGACAAGAAGCGGCAGTTGACCGTCCACGGTGCGCGCGAGCACAACCTCAAGGACGTCACGGTCGGCTTCCCGCTCGGCACCTTCACCGCGATCACCGGGGTCTCCGGCTCCGGCAAGTCGACGCTGGTCAACGACATCCTCTACACCCACCTCGCCCGGGAGCTGAACGGCGCCCGCAGCGTGCCCGGCCGGCACACCCGGATCACCGGCACCGACCAGGTGGACAAGGTGGTGCACGTCGACCAGTCGCCGATCGGCCGCACGCCGCGCTCCAACCCGGCCACCTACACCGGGGTGTTCGACCACGTCCGCCGGCTCTTCGCGGAGACCCAGGAGGCCAAGGTCCGCGGCTACCTGCCGGGCCGGTTCTCGTTCAACGTCAAGGGCGGTCGCTGCGAGAACTGCTCGGGCGACGGCACGATCAAGATCGAGATGAACTTCCTGCCGGACGTCTACGTCCCGTGCGAGGTCTGCCACGGCGCCCGGTACAACCGGGAGACGCTGGAGGTGCACTACAAGGGCAAGTCCATCGCCGAGGTGCTGGACATGCCGATCGAGGAGGCGCTGGCCTTCTTCGAGGCCGTCCCGGCGATCGCCCGGCACCTCAGGACGCTCAACGACGTCGGCCTCGGCTACGTCCGGCTCGGCCAGTCCGCGCCCACCCTCTCCGGCGGCGAGGCGCAGCGCGTCAAGCTCGCCTCGGAGCTGCAGAAGCGCTCCACCGGGCGGACGGTGTACGTGCTGGACGAGCCGACCACCGGTCTGCACTTCGAGGACATCAGCAAGCTGATCAAGGTGCTCAGCGGGCTGGTCGACAAGGGCAACACGGTGATCGTCATCGAGCACAACCTCGATGTGATCAAGACCGCCGACTGGGTCGTCGACATGGGTCCCGAGGGCGGCTCCGGCGGCGGCACGGTCGTCGCCGAGGGCACCCCCGAGCAGATCGCCGCCGTCCCGGAGAGCCACACCGGCAAGTTCCTGCGGGACATCCTGCCGAGCGACTTCGCGGACGCCCCGGTCGCCGCGGCGGCGAAGAAGGCGGCACCGCGCAAGCGCGCCGCGGCGAAGAAGTAACCGCGCCCGTACCGCCGCTCCCGGACCGCCCGAACAGTGGGAGGCCCGGGAGCGGCGGGGCGCGTGCGGCATAGACTTCCGTGGTCCCTCGCAGCAGCAGCAACCGTAGGAGCGCACCGATGTCCGAGGCCCCCGAGACCAGCCCCACCGCCTCCCGCCGCACCCTGCTCTGCGGGGCCGCGGCCGTCCTGGCGGCCGGCGGCACCGTGGCCGTGACCGGCTGCAGCTCGTCCTCCTCGGGCTCCTCCGGCTCCGGCGGCACCGCCAAGGGCCCGGTGGACCTCGGCGCGGCCTCGGCCGTACCGGAGGGCGGCGGCAAGGTGTACCGCGAGCAGAAGATCGTGGTGACCCAGCCGACCGCCGGCCAGTACAAGGCCTTCAGCGCCAAGTGCACCCACGCCGGCTGCATCGTGGACCAGGTGAAGAACCAGCAGATCCAGTGCCCCTGCCACGGCAGCCGCTTCGGCATCGCCGACGGCGCCGTGCAGGACGGCCCGGCCCCCTCCCCGCTGCCCGCCTACACCGTCACGGTCGAGGGCGGGAACCTCAAGGTGACCCCGAGCTGAAGCAGTTGACCCCCGTCGAGTTGATCTCCTCCCCGCGGCCCCGTCCCCACTCGGTACGGTGGACCCATGGCTGACCCGAGCACCTACCGCCCGGCGCCCGGCGCGATCCCGACCTCCCCGGGCGTCTACAAGTTCCGTGACGCCCACGGCCGGGTCATCTACGTCGGCAAGGCCAAGAGCCTGCGGCCGCGCCTGTCGTCCTACTTCCAGGACCTGGCCGGCCTGCACCCGCGCACCGCGACCATGGTCACCACCGCCGCCTCGGTGGAGTGGACCGTGGTCGGCACCGAGGTCGAGGCGCTCCAGCTGGAGTACTCCTGGATCAAGGAGTTCGACCCGCGGTTCAACGTCAAGTACCGCGACGACAAGAGCTATCCGGAACTCGCCGTCACCCTCAACGAGGAGTACCCGCGGGTCCAGGTGATGCGTGGGGCGCACAAGAAGGGCGTGCGCTACTTCGGCCCCTACGGGCACGCCTGGGCCATCCGCGAGACGGTCGACCTGCTGCTGCGTGTCTTCCCCGTCCGCACCTGCTCCAACGGCGTCTTCAAGCGCGCCCGCCAGGTCGGCCGGCCCTGCCTGCTCGGCTACATCGGCAAGTGCGCCGCGCCCTGCGTCGGCAAGGTCTCGGCGGACGAACACCGGGAGCTGGCCGAGGACTTCTGCGACTTCATGGCCGGGCGCACCGGCAACTACCTGCACCGGCTGGAAGAGCAGATGCAGGAGGCCGCGGCCGAGCTGGAGTACGAGAAGGCGGCCCGGCTGCGCGACGACATCGGCGCCCTCAAGCGCGCGATGGAGAAGAACGCCATCGTGCTCGCCGACGCCACCGACGCCGACCTGCTGGCCCTCGCCGAGGACGAACTCGAAGCCGCCGTGCAGATCTTCCACGTCCGCGGCGGCCGGGTGCGCGGCCAGCGCGGCTGGGTCACCGACAAGGTCGAGGACGTCGACACCGCCGGCCTGGTCGAGCACGCCCTCCAGCAGCTCTACGGCGGCGGCGAGTCCGTCCCGCGCGAGGTGCTCGTCCCCGCCCTGCCCGAGCCGGTCGAACCGGTGCGGGAGTGGCTGGCCGGCCTGCGCGGCAGCCAGGTCGACCTGCGCATCCCGCAGCGCGGCGACAAGAAGGACCTGATGGCCACCGTGCAGCGCAACGCCCAGCAGGCGCTCGCGCTGCACAAGACCAAGCGCGCCTCCGACCTCACCACCCGCAGCCGCGCCCTGCAGGAGATCGCCGACGCGCTGGAGCTGGACTCCGTCCCGCTGCGCATCGAGTGCTACGACATCTCCCACCTCCAGGGCGAGGACGTGGTCGCCTCCATGGTCGTCTTCGAGGACGGCCTGGCCCGCAAGAGCGAGTACCGGCGCTTCCAGATCAAGGGCTTCGAGGGCCAGGACGACGTCCGCTCCATGCACGAGGTGATCGGCCGCCGCTTCCGCCGCTACCTCCAGGAGCGCGAGCAGACCGGCGAGTGGGCCGTCCCCGAGGAGGACGAGCAGCCCGAGGACGGCCCGCGCACCGAGGAGGGCCGCCCCAGGCGCTTCGCCTACCCGCCCCAGCTGCTGGTGGTCGACGGCGGCCAGCCGCAGGTCGCCGCCGCCAAGCGCGCCCTGGACGAACTCGGCATCGACGACGTCGCGCTGTGCGGTCTGGCCAAGCGCCTGGAGGAGGTGTGGCTGCCCGGCGAGGACGACCCGGTGGTGCTGCCCCGCTCCAGTGAGGGCCTCTACCTGCTCCAGCGGGTCCGCGACGAGGCCCACCGCTTCGCGATCGGCTACCAGCGCAACAAGCGTTCCAAGCGACTCACCGCCGGGGAGCTGGACTCCGTCCCGGGCCTCGGCGAGACTCGCCGCCAGGCGCTGCTCAAGCACTTCGGCTCGCTGAAGAAGCTCCGGGCCGCCACCGTGGACGAACTCTGCGCGGTACCCGGCATCGGACGCCGCACTGCGGAGACTGTTGCGGCGGCGTTGTCGTCCCGTACACCCGCCGCACCCGCGGTCAACACCGCGACCGGCGAGATCATCGAGGACGGGGCCGACCAGGCCGCCGAGCCGGCGGCAGCAGCACCCCAGACCGCACCATCCCAGGAGACGCCATGACGGCCGACGCCGCCCGTCAGCCGGTGTGCCCCGACCCCGCCCGCCTGCCCGGGCCGGGGAAGGGCGGCCGTGCCGTGCGCGTTCTCCCCAGCAGAAAGACCGAGAGCGGGGAACCGAAGTGACCGTGTCAGACGTGGCCGAGAACGCGCCGGAGCTGGTGATCATCTCCGGCATGTCCGGAGCCGGCCGCTCCACCGCCGCCAAGTGCCTGGAGGACCTAGGCTGGTTCGTGGTGGACAACCTGCCGCCGGCCCTGATCCCGACCATGGTCGACCTGGGCGCCCGGTCCCAGGGCAACGTCGCCCGGATCGGCGTCGTCGTGGACGTCCGCGGCCGCCAGTTCTTCGACGACCTGCTCACCTCGCTGGACGAGCTGGAGAAGCGCGGCGTCCGGCTGCGGGTCGTCTTCCTGGACTCCTCCGACGACGCGCTGGTGCGCCGCTTCGAGAACGTCCGCCGCCCGCACCCGTTGCAGGGCGACGGCCGGATCGTGGACGGCATCGCCCAGGAGCGCGACCTGCTGCGCGACCTGCGCGGCGAGGCCGACCTGGTGATCGACACCTCGAACCTCAACGTGCACCAGCTGCGTGCCAAGCTGGACGCCCAGTTCGCCGACCACGACGAACCCGAGCTGCGCGCCACCGTGATGTCCTTCGGCTTCAAGTACGGCCTGCCGGTCGACGCCGACCTCGTGGTGGACTGCCGCTTCCTGCCGAACCCGCACTGGGTGCCCGAGCTGCGGGCCCGCACCGGCACCGATACGGACGTCGCCGACTACGTGTTCCGGCAGCCCGGAGCCAACGAGTTCCTGGACGGCTACACCGAGCTGTTGCGGATCGTGACCGAGGGCTACCGACGCGAGGGGAAGCGCTACATGACGCTTGCCGTAGGCTGCACCGGTGGCAAGCACCGCAGCGTCGCCATGTCCGAGCGTCTGACCAAGCGTCTCATCGCCGACGGAGTCGAGACGGTGCTCGTCCACCGTGACATGGGACGGGAGTAACCGCCGCCTTCCCTGCCGGGCCCCCGGCGGAGCCGGTGGCGGGGCCGAGGAACGCGAGGTGATGTGTGGCGGGATACGTGCCCGGGCGACAGACGCAGAGCAGGACCGGTGACCGGGCGGGCAGCCCGGCCCGGCCCCCGGCGCCGAGCCGTCCGCGCAGCAGTCCCGCCAGGGCCAATCCGGCCCCCCGGATCACCGCGCTGGGCGGCGGCCAGGGCCTGTCCGCCTCGCTGTCCGCGCTGCGCCGCCTGACCAGCGACCTCACCGCCGTGGTCACCGTCGCCGACGACGGCGGCTCCAGCGGACGGCTGCGCAGCGAGCTGGGGGTGCTGCCCCCGGGCGACCTGCGCAAGGCGCTGGCCGCGCTGTGCGGGGACGACGACTGGGGCCGCACCTGGTCCGAGGTGATCCAGCAGCGCTTCACCGGCAACGGCGAGCTCGGCGGCCACGCCGTCGGCAACCTGCTGATCGTCGCGCTGTGGGAGAAGCTGGGCGACCCGGTGGAGGCCCTGGACTGGGTCGGCCGGCTGCTCAACGTCCAGGGCCGGGTGCTGCCGATGTCGGCGGTGCCGCTGGACATCGAGGCGACCGTGCGCGGCCACGACCCGGCGCTGCCCGGCGAGGTGTCGGCGGTCCGGGGCCAGGCGAACGTCGCGGTCACCCCGGGCACCGTGCAGTCGATCCGGCTGCTCCCGGACGGGCCGCCCGCCGTCCCGGAGGCGGTCACCGCCGTCCGCGAGGCGGACTGGGTGGTGCTCGGCCCCGGCTCCTGGTTCACCAGCGTGCTGCCGCACCTGCTGGTGCCCGAGCTGGCCAAGGCGCTCACCGAGACCCGCGCCCGCCGCCTGCTCACCCTGAACCTCGCCCCCCAGCCCGGCGAGACCGAGGGCTTCACCCCGCAGCGCCACCTGGAGGTCATCGCCGACCACGCCCCGGAGCTCGCGGTGGATGCGATCCTGGTGGACGAGCGAGCCGTCACCGGCGGCGCCTTCGGCCAGGCGGACCTCGACGGACTGGAGAAGGCGGCCGAGCGGATGGGCGCCGCCCTGGTGCTCGGTTCGGTGGCCCGCACCGACGGCACGCCGCGACACGACCCCGAGCTGTTGGCGGCAGCGTACGACCGGATTTTCCGGACACATGGAAGGATCGGGCCATGGCGATGACTCCAGCGGTGAAGGACGAGATCAGCCGGCTCCCGGTCACCCGGGCCTGCTGTCGCAAGGCGGAGGTGTCGGCGATCCTGCGGTTCGCGGGCGGGCTGCACATCGTGAGCGGCCGCATCGTGATCGAGGCGGAGCTGGACACCGGGGCGGCGGCACGGCGGCTGCGCAAGGACCTCCTGGAGATCTTCGGGCACTCCTCCGACCTCGTCGTGATGGCCCCCGGCGGGCTGCGCCGCGGCAGCCGCTTCGTGGTCCGCGTGGTCAAGGACGGCGAGCTGCTCGCGCGCCAGACCGGGCTGGTCGACGGGCGCGGGCGTCCGATCCGCGGCCTGCCGCCGGCGGTCGTCTCCGGTGCCACCTGCGACGCCGAGGCGGCCTGGCGCGGGGCCTTCCTGGCGCACGGCTCGCTCACCGAGCCGGGCCGCTCCTCCTCGCTGGAGATCACCTGCCCCGGCTCCGAGGCGGCGCTGGCGCTGGTCGGCGCCGCCCGCCGGCTCGGCATCCCGGCCAAGGCCCGCGAGGTCCGCGGCGTGGACCGGGTGGTGATCCGCGACGGCGACGCGATCGGCGCGCTGCTGACCCGCCTCGGCGCGCACGAGTCGGTGCTCGCCTGGGAGGAGCGCCGGATGCGGCGCGAGGTGCGGGCCACCGCGAACCGGCTCGCCAACTTCGACGACGCCAACCTGCGCCGCTCGGCCCGCGCCGCGGTGGCGGCCGGCGCGCGGGTCGCCCGCGCGCTGGAGATCCTCGGCGAGGAGGTGCCCGAGCACCTGGCCGCGGCCGGCCAGCTGAGGATGCAGCACAAGCAGGCCTCGCTGGAGGAGCTGGGCGCACTCGCCGACCCGCCGCTGACCAAGGACGCGGTGGCCGGCCGGATCCGCCGCCTGCTGGCGATGGCGGACAAGCGCGCCTCCGAGCTCGGCCTGCCGAGCACCGAGGCCAGCCTGACCGACGAGATGGCGATGAACTGACGCCCGCGGTCCGTGATCACGACACGGCCGGCGCCCGGCTCCCCGGGTGCCGGCCTTCGTCGTTTCCGGGTCGTTTCCGGGTGCCCGCCGAACCCCCGAATTGGTAGAGACCACTGGCCCCGGGACCAACTGCCCGCCGGACCAAGGCCGGACGGCCCGGAACCGCCTTCGGGGCACGCCACGCCACGTCTCACGAGGTGGCGCGATGTGCCCCAAAAGGCCCCGGAGGGGTAGGGTCATAGGCGGTCGGGGACTTCCCAAATCTCACCCCCGTCGGGCTCCGGCCCGGCGTACCTAACGAGGAGATCGGTTCGTGACGATCCGGGTAGGCATCAACGGCTTCGGCCGCATCGGCCGCAACTTCTTCCGTGCGGTCAAGGCCCAGGGCGCGGACATCGAGATCGTCGGTGTCAACGACCTCACCGACACGAAGACCCTGGCTCACCTGCTCAAGTACGACACCACCCTGGGTACCCTCCAGGCCGAGGTCTCGCACACCGAGGACAGCATCACCGTCGACGGCCACACCTTCAAGGTGACCGCCGAGCGTGACCCGGCCAACCTGCCGTGGGCCGCCCTGGGCGCCGACATCGTCGTCGAGTCCACCGGCATCTTCACCAAGGCCGAGGCTGCGAAGAAGCACCTCGCCGCCGGCGCGAAGAAGGTCATCATCTCGGCGCCCGCGACCGACGAGGACGTCACCATCGTCCTGGGCGTCAACGACGACAAGTACGACGCGGCCAACCACCACGTCATCTCCAACGCCTCCTGCACCACCAACTGCGTGGCGCCGATGGCCAAGGTGCTGAACGAGGCCTTCGGCATCGTCAAGGGTCTGATGACCACCGTCCACGCGTTCACCAACGACCAGGTCACCCTGGACTTCCCGCACAAGGACCTGCGCCGTGCTCGTGCGGCGAGCCAGAACATCATCCCGACCTCGACCGGTGCCGCCAAGGCGACCGCCCTGGTCCTGCCGGAGCTGAAGGGCAAGCTGGACGGCACCTCGCTGCGCGTCCCGGTCCCGACCGGTTCCATCACGGACCTGGTCGTCACCCTGGAGCGCGAGGTCACCAAGGACGAGGTCAACGCGGCCTTCCAGAAGGCCGCGCAGGAGGGCCCGCTCAAGGGCATCCTGGCCTACACCGAGGACCCGATCGTCTCCTCGGACATCGTCAACGACCCGGCCTCCTGCATCTTCGACAGCCAGCTCACCATGGTCCAGGGCAACCAGGTCAAGGTGCTCGGCTGGTACGACAACGAGTGGGGCTACTCGAACCGCGTCGTCGACCTGGTCACCCTCGTCGGTGGCCAGCTCTGACGCGTGGGAGCTGACGTGATGTAGGGGCGAGGGCCCGGACGGCGCACCGTGCCGACCGGGCCCTCGCTCCGCGCTCAAGGACTTCTCAGGCGGCCCCTGCGCCGTGCCGCCTCTGCGCATCGACCATCTCCCCAGGAGCAACCGAATCCCCGTGAAGACCATCGAAGAGCTCATCGAAGCCGGTGCCGCAGGAAAGCGCGTGTTCGTGCGCGCCGACCTGAACGTCCCGCTGGACGGCGAGACGATCACCGACGACGGCCGGATCCGCGCCGTCGCCCCGACCATCGCCAAGCTGGCCGCCGCCGGCGCGAAGGTCGTCGTGGCCTCGCACCTCGGCCGTCCCAAGGGCGAGCCGGACCCGAAGTTCTCCCTCGCGCCCGCGGCCAAGCGGCTCGGCGAGATCCTCGGCAAGGACGTCGCCTTCGCCACCGACACCGTCGGCGACAGCGCCGCGGCCACCGTCGCCGCGCTGGCGGACGGCGAGGTCGCGCTGCTGGAGAACCTGCGCTTCAACGCCGGCGAGACCAGCAAGGACGACGCCGAGCGCGGCGCCTTCGCCGAGCAGCTGGCCGCCCTGGCCGACCTGTACGTCGGTGACGGCTTCGGCGCCGTGCACCGCAAGCACGCCTCGGTGTTCGACCTGCCGAAGCTCCTGCCGCACGCCGCCGGCGACCTGATCGCCACCGAGGTCGGCGTGCTGAAGAAGCTCACCGACGAGGTGCGGCGCCCGTACGTGGTGGTGCTCGGCGGCGCCAAGGTCTCCGACAAGCTCGGCGTGATCGACAACCTGCTGAAGAAGGCCGACCGGATCCTGATCGGCGGCGGCATGGCGTACACCTTCCTCAAGGCCAAGGGCCACGAGGTCGGCATCTCGCTGCTGCAGGCGGACCAGATCCCGGTCTGCCTGGAGTACCTGGCCGAGGCCGAGAAGCGGGGCGTCGAGTTCGTCCTGCCGGTCGACGTGCTGGTCTCCGCCGAGTTCCCGGACCTCAAGGGCAAGACCCCGGCGAACCCGGACCTCGTCGCCGCGGACGCGATCCCGGCCGACAAGGAGGGCCTGGACATCGGCCCGAAGACCCGCGAGCTGTACGCGGCCAAGCTGGCCGACGCCGGCACGGTGTTCTGGAACGGCCCGATGGGCGTCTTCGAGCACCCGGACTACGCGAACGGCACCAAGGCCGTCGCGCAGGGCCTGCTGGACAGCGACGCGTTCACCGTCGTCGGCGGCGGCGACTCCGCCGCGGCCGTCCGCATCCTGGGCTTCGACGAGAACGCCTTCGGACACATCTCGACCGGCGGCGGCGCCAGCCTCGAATACCTGGAGGGCAAGACCCTCCCCGGCCTCGCCGCTCTGGAGGACTGAAAGCACATGACCGACCGTCTCCCGCTCATGGCGGGCAACTGGAAGATGAACCTCAACCACCTTGAGGCCATCCAGCACACCCAGAAGCTGGCGTTCGCGCTGGCCGACAAGGACTACGAGGCCGTCGAGGTCGCCGTCCTGGTGCCGTTCACCGACCTGCGCTCGGTGCAGACCCTGGTCTTCGGCGACAAGCTGAAGATCAAGTACGGCTCGCAGGACATCTCGCAGCACGACGGCGGCGCCTACACCGGCGAGGTCTCCGGGCCGATGCTGGCCAAGCTCCAGTGCACCTACGCGGTGATCGGCCACTCGGAGCGCCGCCAGTACCACGGCGAGAACGAGGAGATCGTCAACGCCAAGGTGAAGGCCGCCTACCGCGCCGGGATCACCCCGATCCTGTGCATCGGCGAGCCGCTGGACATCCGCAAGGCCGGTACCCACGTCGAGTACACCCTGGCCCAGCTGGACGGCGGCCTGGCGGACGTCCCGGCCCACCAGGCCGAGACCGTCGTGGTCGCGTACGAGCCGGTCTGGGCGATCGGCACCGGCGAGGTGGCCACCCCGGAGGACGCGCAGGAGGTCTGCGCCGCCATCCGCAAGCGGATCGCCGAGCTGTACGACGCCGAGCTGGCCGGCAAGGTCCGCGTGCTGTACGGCGGTTCGGTCAAGTCGTCGAGCGCGGCCGGTCTGATGGCCAAGCCCGACATCGACGGCGGCCTGATCGGCGGTGCCTCGCTGGACGCCGACGAGTTCGTCAAGATCGTGCGCTACCGTGAGCAGGCAGTAGGCTAACGCCGCTGCAGCAACGTAGGCTTTGGGGTCGGACCGCCGTACGCGGCCCGGCCCCTTCGCCGAAGATACGAGAGAGTTGGTCCCGTCGTGGTTCTCGGGTTCTCGATTGCCCTGATCATCTTCAGCCTGCTGATGATCCTCCTGGTGCTGCTGCACAAGGGGAAGGGCGGCGGCCTGTCGGACATGTTCGGCGGTGGCGCGATGTCCACCGGCGGCGGCTCGGCGGTGGCCGAGCGCAACCTCGACCGCATCACCATCGTGGTCGGCCTGGGCTGGTTCGCCTCCATCATCGTCCTGGGCCTGGTGCTGAAGTACCAGAGCTGACACAAGCCTGACGCCCCGTCGCCCGAGCGCCTATCCTGGAGCGGTCGGGGGCGGAGGCGATGGTGGCGGATCCTTAACTCCTGCTTACACTAGGACGACTTTCGCCACCGACGCGCTCCGCGGCGGGTCGGCGCACCAGTACGCAGGGAGTCAGACCGTGGCAAGTGGCAATGCCATCCGTGGCAGCAGGGTTGGGGCCGGCCCGATGGGCGAGGCGGAGCGCGGCGAGTCCGCCCCGCGCAACCGGATCTCCTTCTGGTGCGCCAACAAGCACGAGACCCGGCCCAGCTTCGCCGCCGAAGCGGCGATCCCGGACACCTGGGACTGCCCGCGCTGCGGCTTCCCGGCCGGGCAGGACCAGCACAACCCGCCGGCTCCCTCGCGCAACGAGCCGTACAAGACCCACCTCGCCTACGTCCGTGAGCGGCGCACCGACGCCGACGGCGAGGCGATCCTGGCCGAGGCGCTGGCGAAGCTCCGCGGCGAGATCTGAGGCGACCGGAACGGCGAAGGGCGCCACCGTCATCGACGGTGGCGCCCTTCGCCGTTGCCTGCCGGCCCTACGCCGAGGCCGGCGGGTAGAGCTGCGGCGGGATCCGCTCGGCGGCGGCGCGGTCCAGCAGCATCAGGGTGCGGCTGCGACCGTACGCGCCGGAGGCGGGCGCCTGGATCTCGCCGGGGCCGGACAGGGCCAGCGCGACCGCGCCCGCCTTGTCCTCGCCGGCGGCCAGCAGCCAGACCTCACGGGCGGCCCGGATGGCCGGGAGGGTGAGCGAGATCCGGGTCGGCGGGGGCTTGGGGGCCCCGCGCACGCCGATCACGGTCAGCTCGGTCTCCCGCACGCCCGGGTGCTCGGGGAAGAGCGAGGCGACGTGGGTGTCCGGGCCGACGCCGAGCAGCAGCACGTCGAAGGCGGGGACGCCCAGCCGGTCGCCGGGCCCGGCCGCCTTCGCCAGCTCCTCCGCGTAGCGGGCGGCGGCGGCCTCCACGTCCGAGCCGTCCGGCCCGTCCGAGGCGGGCATCTCGTGCACCCGCGCCGGGTCGAGCGGGACGGCGTCCAGCAGCTCGGCCCGCGCCTGGACCGCGTTGCGGTCCGGGTCGGCGGCGGACACGAACCGCTCGTCGCCCCACCAGAGGTCCAGCCGGCCCCAGTCGACCGCGTCGCGCGCCGGGGAGGCGGCGATCGCGGCCAGCAGGGCGTTGCCGTTGCGACCACCGGTGAGCACCACCGAGGCGGTGCCGCGCGCGGCCTGGGCGTCCACGATCCGGGTGATCAGCCGGGCCGCGGCCGCCTGGGCCATCAGCTCCTTGTCCCGGTGGACGACCAGCTGCGGGGTCGCGTTGGTCATGCGCTTTCCTTGGTGGTGCGCTTGCCGGCGGCCTTCTTGGCGGGCTTCTTGTCCGACGCGTCGGACGTGATCCGCTCCGGGTTGGCCACCGTGTCCTCGGCGGCGTCCCCGGTGTCCCCGGCGGCCTCCCGGGCGACCAGCCCGGCCGCCGCGGTCTCGGCGTTGGCCGGCTCGCGCAGCCGCTCGACGGGCGTGCGCACGGCCGTCGCGTAGATGTCGTCCGGGTCCAGGCGGCGCAGCTCCTCGGCGATCAGCTCCGAGGTCTCGCGCCGCTTGAGCGCCACCTGGCGGTCCGGCGAGCCGGGCATGGAGAGCGTGCCCATCAGGCCGTCCGGGCGGTCCAGCGTGACGTCCCCGTCCGTGGTGCGCAGGTGCACCGCGGTGATGCCGGGGCCGCCGGTGACGACCCGCTCGACCGGCACGTGCAGCCGGTTGGTCAGCCACAGGCCGAGCAGCTCGACGCTGGGGTTGTAGGACTCGCCCTCGACCGCCGCGGAGATGATCGTGGACGGCCGCTGGTCCAGCGCGGCGGCCAGCATGGAGCGCCAGCCGGTGATCCGGGTCCAGGCCAGATCGGTGTCGCCCGGGGTGTAGCTCTGGGCCCGCTGGGCGAGCTGGCCGACCGGGGACTCGGCGGTGACGGCGTCGGTGATCCGGCGCTGGGCGAGCGAGCCCAGCGGGTCCTGGGCCGGGTGCAGCGGCGCGTTGTCCGGCCACCAGACCACGACCGGGGCGTCCGGCAGCAGCAGCGGCAGGACGACCGACTGGGCGTGCGCGGCGAGCTCGCCGTGCATGCGCAGGATGACGGTTTCGCCGGAGCCGGCGTCCGAGCCGACCAGGATCTCGGCGTCCAGGCGGGTCTCGGCGCGGGCCCGGGGCGAGCGCCCGGCGCGCTTGATCACCGCGAGGGTGCGCGAGGGGTGCTCGCGGGAGGCGTCGTTGGCGGCCTTGAGGGCGTCGTAGGCGCTGCCCTCGTCGGTCACGATCACCAGGGTGAGCACCATGCCGGCGGCCGTGGAGCCGCTGGCCCGGCGCGCCTCCATGAGCGCGGCGTTGATCTTGCTCGACGTCGTGTTGGTGAGGTCGATCTTCATGGCCGGCGCCAGCTCCTGCCGTCTCGTGCGAGCATCTCGTCCGCCTCGACGGGGCCCCAGGTCCCCGCCGCGTACTGGGCGGGCTTGCCGTGGGTGTCCCAGTACTTCTCGATCGGGTCGAGGATCTGCCAGGAGAGCTCGACCTCCTGGTGGCGCGGGAACAGGTTGGCGTCGCCGAGCAGCACGTCGAGGATGAGCCGCTCGTACGCCTCCGGGCTGGACTCGGTGAAGGACTCGCCGTAGGCGAAGTCCATCGTGACGTCACGGACCTCGAAGGAGGTGCCCGGCACCTTGGAGCCGAACCGCACCGTCACGCCCTCGTCCGGCTGGACCCGGATGACCAGGGCGTTCTGCCCCAGCTCCTCGGTCGCGTAGGAGTCGAACGGCAGGTACGGGGCGCGCTGGAAGACCACCGCGATCTCGGTGACCCGGCGGCCCAGGCGCTTGCCGGTGCGCAGGTAGAACGGGACGCCCGCCCAGCGGCGGTTGTTGATCTCCAGCTTGATGGCCGCGTAGGTGTCGGTCTTGGAGTCCGGGTTGATGCCGTCCTCGTCCAGATAGCCGACGACCTCCTCGCCGCCCTGCCAGCCGGAGGCGTACTGGCCGCGCACGGTGTGCCGGCCGAGGTCGGCCGGGAGCTTGACGGCGCTGAGCACCTTGAGCTTCTCGGCGACCAGTGCCTTCGGGTGGAAGGAGGCCGGCTCCTCGATGGCGGTGAGCGCCATCAGCTGGAGCAGGTGGTTCTGGATGACGTCACGGGCGGAGCCGATGCCGTCGTAGTAGCCGGCCCGGCCGCCGATGCCGATGTCCTCGGCCATGGTGATCTGCACGTGGTCGACGTACGACCGGTTCCAGATCGGCTCGAACATCTGGTTGGCGAAGCGCAGCGCCAGGATGTTCTGGACCGTCTCCTTGCCCAGGTAGTGGTCGATCCGGAAGACCTCGTCCCGGGGGAAGACCTCGTGGACGACCTTGTTGAGCTCCTGCGCGCTCTCCAGGTCGTGGCCGAAGGGCTTCTCGATGACGGCGCGGCGCCAGGAGCCCTGCGGCGGGTCGGCCAGACCGTGCTTCTTGAGCTGCTGGACGACCGTCGGGAAGAACTTCGGCGGGACGGACAGGTAGAAGGCGAAGTTGCCGCCGGTGCCCTGGGCCTTGTCCAGCTCCTCGATGGTCGCGCGGAGCTTGTCGAAGGCGTCGTCGTCGTCGAAGGTGCCGTGCACGAAGCGCATGCCCTTGGCGAGCTGCTGCCAGACCTCCTCCCGGAACGGGGTGCGGGCGTGGTCCCGGACGGCGTCGTGCACCTCCTTCGCGAAGTCCTCGTCGTCCCACTCGCGGCGGGCGAAGCCGACGAGGGAGAAGCCCGGCGGAAGCAGACCGCGGTTGGCCAGGTCGTAGATGGCCGGCATCAGCTTCTTGCGGGACAGGTCGCCGGTGACCCCGAAGATGACCAGACCCGACGGCCCCGCGATGCGCGGGAGCCGTCGGTCCGAGGGGTCACGAAGCGGGTTGACGGGGGTGGGCGGGAGGTCGTCCGCGTCCGAATCCGAAGTCAACTCAGGGAAATCAGTGCTCACTTGATGGGCTCCGCTTTCGTGCGCTGGCTGTGAGCAGGGGTCACTTCTCGTCGGCGAAGGAGGCGAGCGAGGCGGTGACGGTGTCGAGCAGCTCGTTCCAGGACTGCTCGAACTTCTCGACGCCCTCGTCCTCCAGGACCTGGACCACGTCGTCGTAGTCCACGCCGGCCGCGGCGATCGCGTCCAGCACGGCCTTGGCGTCGGCGTAGTTGGGGACGATGGTGTTGCCGGTGATCACGCCGTGGTCGCCGGTGGCGTCCAGGGTGGCCTCGGGCATGGTGTTGACGGTGCCGGGGGCGACCAGCTCGGTGACGTACAGGGTGTCCGGCAGGGCCGGGTCCTTGACACCGGTGGAGGCCCACAGCGGGCGCTGCGGCTTGGCGCCGGCGGCCTCCAGGGCCTTCCAGCGCGCGTTGCCGGCGGTCTTGCCGTCGACGCTGCCGAAGACCTCCTCGTACGCCTGGTAGGCGAGGCGGGCGTTGGCCAGGGCGGCCTTGGAGCGCAGGTCCTTGGCGTCGCCGCCGATCTTGTCCAGGCGCTTGTCGATCTCGGTGTCCACGCGGGACACGAAGAAGGAGGCGACCGACTCGATCTGGGAGAGGTCCAGGCCCTTGGCCTTGGCGGACTCCAGGCCGGTCAGGTAGGCGTCGATGACGGCCTTGTAGCGCTCCAGCGAGAAGATCAGCGTGACGTTGACGCTGATGCCCCGGCCGATGACCTCGCTGATCGCGGGCAGGCCGGCCTTGGTGGCGGGGATCTTGATGAAGACGTTCGGGCGGTCGACCAGCCACCACAGCTGCTTGGCCTCGGCCACGGTGGGGGCGGTCTCGTGCGCCAGGCGCGGGTCGACCTCGATGGAGACCCGGCCGTCGCGGCCGTTGGAGGCGTCGTAGACCGGGCGCAGCACGTCGGCCGCGTCGCGCACGTCGGAGGTGGTGATCATGCGGATCGCCTCGTCGGTGGTGACCTTGCGGACGGCGAGGTCGCGCAGCTGACCGTCGTAGGAGTCGTCGCCGCTGCCGGCGATCGCCTTCTGGAAGATGGTCGGGTTGGTGGTGACGCCCACCACGTGCTTGTTCTGCACCAGTTCGGCCAGGTTGCCGGAGTTGAGCCGCTTGCGGCTGAGGTCGTCCAGCCAGATCGCAACGCCTTCGTCGCTGAGGCGCTTCAGTGCGTCAGTCATGGTGCTTCAGTCCCTTGCTTCTTCTGCTTCGTGGGGTAGGCGGAGGGGGCCGCGTACTCGCGTGCGGGCGGGTACGCGGCCCTGGCGGCTAGCGGTTGACGGCTTCGAGGGAGCGCAGGGCGTTGTGGGCCTCGGCCACCACGCGCTCGGCGGTGATGCCGAACTCCTCGAAGAGCACCTTGTAGTCGGCGGAGGCGCCGAAGTGCTCCAGCGAGACGATGCGGCCGTGGTCGCCGACCAGCTCGCGCCAGCCCTGGGCGATGCCGGCCTCGACCGACACCCGGGCCTTGACCGACGGCGGCAGCACGCTGTCGCGGTAGGCCTGGTCCTGCTCCTGGAACCACTCGAAGGACGGCATGGAGACCACGCGGGTCGCGATGCCCTCGGCCTCCAGCACCTCGCGGGCCTTGACGGCCAGCTGGACCTCGGAGCCGGTGCCGAGCAGGATCAGCTGCGGGTCGCCGGTGGAGGCCTCGGCCAGGATGTAGCCGCCCTTGGCGGTGCCCTCGGCGGAGCCGAAGACCTCGCGGTCGAAGGTCGGGACGCCCTGGCGGGTGAGGGCCAGGCCGACCGGGCCCGGGTGGCTGGTCTGGCGCTCGACGACGGTGCGCCAGGCGACGGCGGTCTCGTTGGCGTCGGCCGGGCGGACCATGGCCAGGCCCGGGATGGCGCGCAGCGAGGCCAGGTGCTCGACCGGCTGGTGGGTCGGGCCGTCCTCGCCGAGGCCGATCGAGTCGTGCGTCCAGACGTAGGTGACCGGCAGCTTCATCAGCGCGGCCAGGCGGACGGCGGGGCGCATGTAGTCGGCGAAGACCAGGAAGGTGCCGCCGTACACACGGGTCCTGCCGTGCAGGGCGATGCCGTTCATGGTCGAGCCCATGGCGTGCTCGCGGATGCCGAAGTGGATCGTGCGGCCGTACGGGCTCGCCGACTTCAGCGGGTTGCCCTCGGGGAGGAAGGAGCTGTCCTCGTCGATGGTGGTGAGGTTGGACTCGGCGAGGTCGGCCGAGCCGCCCCACAGCTCCGGGATCACCGCGCCGATCGCCTTGAGGGTGTCGCCGGAGGCCTTGCGGGTGGCGACGTCCTTGCCGGCCGGGAAGGACGGGACGGCCTTCTTCCAGCCCTCGGGCAGCTCGCCGGCCTGGATGCGGTCGAACTCGGCGGCGCGGTCCGCGTCCGCGGCGCGCCAGGCGTCGAAGGACAGCTGCCACTGGTCGCGGGCGGCCTTGCCGCGCTTGATGACCAGGCGGGCGTGCTCGATGACCTGGTCGCTGACCTCGAAGGTCTTCTCCGGGTCGAAGCCCAGGACCTTCTTGGTGGCGGCGATCTCGGCGGCGCCGAGCGCGGAGCCGTGCGCCTTGGCGGTGTTCTGCGCGTCCGGGGCGGGCCAGGCGATGATCGTGCGCATCGCGATGAACGACGGGCGGGAGGTCTCGGCCTTGGCCGCGGCCAGCGCGTCGGCCAGGGCGGCCACGTCGATGTCGCCGTTGGACTTCGGGGTCACCCGCTGGACGTGCCAGCCGTACGCCTCGTAGCGCTTGAGGACGTCCTCGGAGAAGGCGGTCTCGGTGTCGCCCTCGATCGAGATGTGGTTGTCGTCGTAGAGCGCGACCAGGTTGCCCAGCTTCTGGTGGCCGGCCAGCGAGGAGGCCTCGGCGGAGATGCCCTCCTCCAGGTCGCCGTCGGAGACGATGGCCCAGATGGTGTGGTCGAAGGGGGATTCGCCGGCCGGGGCCTGCGGGTCGAAGAGGCCGCGCTCGTAGCGGGCGGCCATCGCCATGCCGACCGCGTTGGCGATGCCCTGGCCCAGCGGGCCGGTGGTGGTCTCGACGCCGGCCGTGTGGCCGTGCTCCGGGTGACCGGGGGTGCGGCTGCCGGCGACGCGGAAGGCCTTGAGGTCGTCCAGCTCCAGGCCGTAGCCCGAGAGGTACAGCTGGGTGTAGAGCGTCAGGCTGGTGTGCCCGGGGGAGAGGACGAAGCGGTCGCGGCCGACCCAGGACGGGTCGGTCGGGTCGTGGCGCAGGAAGCGCTGGAAGATCAGGTACGCGGCCGGGGCCAGCGACATGGCCGTCCCGGGGTGCCCGTTGCCGACCTTCTGGACAGCGTCCATGGCGAGGACTCGCGCGGTGTCAACCGTGCGCTCGTCCAGATCGGTCCACTCGAATGCGTTCGTCGGCGCAGTGCTCACCCTGTCTCAGGGCTCCTTCCATTGAAGAGTGACCCCGTGAATGGGGACCGGGTCGGCCACGGCGCTGTGGTCCCGACGCTGGGTGGTGCCGGTCACGGAGGGTAGATCCCGCTTCTGCGTGCGAGCCTACCGTCCGGGCCGGGGCTCACCCTCCGTGCTGAGACAACCGGGATTTCCGCATGGTGATTCCCACTAGGCCCGTATGACTGCTTTTGTCCCAGACTCTCCTGTTTCGTGACGGCCCGCCGCCGGGGTGGTCAGGACGGGGTAGCGGGGGCCGCCGGAGACGGTTCGTGGCTTCACCCAGTCGGTTCACCCGGGGGTGTGCGGTTCGGCCTCGCCGGGGACCCCGGAGCCGGATGGGATATATGGAGCGTCTATGGTGTCGTGGTACGCGCAGAGCGGACGATTCGGGACCCTTCGTTCCTGTGGACGCCTGCGAGGATTCATCTTCAGTTGGGGTGTTAGTGACCGCCGTCGAAACCCGTCCCGCCGGGGTCACCGGGGCGACGCCTGCGCACCGGCCGATCGGGGCCCGTGTCGGCGCGTTCGTCGCACTGACCAAGCCCCGGATCATCGAGCTGCTGCTGATGAGCACCGTGCCGGTGATGTTCCTGGCCCAGCAGGGCGTGCCGAACATGCTGCTGGTCCTGAAGGTCGTCGTCGGCGGCTACCTCTCGGCGGGCGGCGCCAACGCCCTCAACATGTACATCGACCGCGACATCGACGCGATGATGTCCCGCACCGAGCGCCGGCCGATCGTCACCGGGATGGTGTCGCCGCGCGAGGCGCTGGTGTTCGGCATCGCGCTCGCGGTCCTCTCCACCGCGGTGCTCGGCTGGGGCGTCAACTGGCTCTCCGCCGGACTGGCGCTGGGCGCGCTGCTGTTCTACGTGTTCGTCTACACGCTCGGGCTGAAGCGGCGCACCTCGCAGAACATCGTCTGGGGCGGCATCGCCGGCTGCATGCCGGTGCTGATCGGCTGGTCCTCGGTGACCGACTCGGTGTCGTGGGTGGCGGTGGCGCTGTTCCTGGTGGTGTTCTTCTGGACCCCGCCGCACACCTGGGTGCTGTCGATGAAGGTCCGCGACGACTACCTGCGCGCGGGCGTGCCGATGCTGCCGGTCGTCAAGGGCAACGTGGCGGTCGGCAAGCAGGTGGTCGCCTACTCCTGGGTGATGGTCGCGACCTCGCTGG
This sequence comes from Kitasatospora sp. NPDC096140, assembly GCF_040303045.1. Classification (NCBI taxonomy): domain Bacteria; kingdom Bacillati; phylum Actinomycetota; class Actinomycetes; order Kitasatosporales; family Streptomycetaceae; genus Kitasatospora; species Kitasatospora sp. NPDC096140. Next base: position 84,192 of record NZ_JBEOUW010000010.1, on the reverse strand, counting down.
CGGTGTGGCCGCTGGGGCACATGAGCTGGCTGTACCCCGTCGCAGCGGTGCTGCTCGGCGGCTTCTGGCTGCGCGAGGCGCACGCGCTGTACGGGCGGGCCAAGGCCGGGGTGGTGGGCGCCAAGCTGAAGGAGATGCGGCTGTTCCACTGGTCGATCACCTACCTGTCGCTGCTGTTCGTGGTGTGCGCGATCGACCCGTTCGTGAAGTAGACGTCGTGCGGAAGAGCCCCGGTCCTCCTCGGACCGGGGCTCTTCCGTTTCCGGCTCTTCCGTTTCCGGTGCGTCAGCGGGGCGGCAGCTCGGAGGGGCCGACGTGGCCGTCCAGCCAGTCCCGCAGCGGCAGGGAGGCCTGCAGGAAGGCGGTGATCCGGGTGTAGGCGGTGCGGGTGCCCAGCCACTTCGCGGGCTCCCACTCCTGCCAGGCCACCAGGCCCTTGTGGCGCAGCAGCTCGATCCGGGGGTGGTCCTTGGGGTAGCCGCGCGGGGCCGACTTGAGGGAGTCCCGGCCGAACACCTTCGGGCCGTCCTTCTCCACCCGGGCGATCACCCGTTCCAGCTCGGCGCCGGTGACGTCCTCCGCGACGGCGGCGCGGTAGCGCTCCAGCTGGTCCGGGGCGAGCTGGTACATGCCGTTGCCGCAGGCCAGGCCGTCGGCGGAGAGCTGGATGTAGCCGCCGCTCTCCAGGTGCGCGCCGATGTGCGTCTTGTACGGGGACTTGTCGGCGCTGAAGCGGATGTCGCGGTTCGGGCGGAAGATCTTCCCCTGTCCGAACTCCGGCTCCAGGTCGGAGAGCAGCTGCTCCATCGGGGCCCGTACGGCGTCCTCGTACTGCTCCTTGTGGGCCTGCCAGAAGGTCTTCGAGTTGTCGGCCTCCAGGTGCTCGTAGAAGTCGAGCGCCTCGGAGGGCCAGCCTTTGAACGTCACGTCTCCAGTATGTGTCCCGGTGCACAGGGCGCTCCCGTCGCCAGGGCGTGTACCGGTGGGTAGCATGCGGGCATGAGCAGCGCAGAGACCGCCACCGCCGCGCCGGACGCCCGCACCGAGCGCCGCGCCAAGCGCATCGCCAAGAACCTGACCAGCTTCGCCAAGCAGCACGGCGGCAGCGCCGACGCGGTCGTCGAGTACGTCGGCGCCGTGGCCACCCGGATCGTCGTGGTCGGCGCGGACGGCGCCTGGGGCGACCAGGTGGCCCCCAGCTACGCCGTCGGCCGCCGGGCCGCGGAGCTGGCCGGGCTGACCCTGCACGACGACTTCGAGGGCGAGCTGGGCCTCAAGGTCAAGACCGGCCCGTACGAGTGGAAGCGGATGGCCGGCATCCAGCTCGGCGGCTGACGCCCCGCTCGGACGACGCGAAGGCCCGGTTCCCCCCGTGCGGGGGAACCGGGCCTTCGCGCTGTCCGGTGCCGTTCCGGTGTCGTACCCGGCGCCCTCAGGCGGCCGCGGTCTGCGGGGTCCGGTCGGCCGGCTGCCCGGCGGCGGCCTCGTCCTCGCGGGTGCGCAGGGCGAGCGGGATGCGCAGCGCGGCGATCCAGGTCAGCGTGGCCAGGAACATGTGCAGGCCGACCATCAGCTCCGGGGCGTCGGTGAAGTACTGGACGAAGCCGAGCACGCCCTGGAGCAGCAGGACCGCGAGCAGTTCCTTGGCGCGGGCGCGGGCGGGCTGCGGGGCCTTGATCGCGGCGAAGACGAAGATCGCCGCGATGGTCAGGCCGACCGAGACGAAGGCGAAGTCGGCGTGGAACTGGGCGAGACGGTCGTAGTCGATCGGGATCCGCGGGACGATCTTGTTGTCCTTGGGGGTGCCCGGGTGGTGGCCGGCGCCGGTCACCAGGGTGCCGGCCGCGACCAGCAGGCCGACCACCGTGACCAGGACGTAGGAGAGCTGCTGGATCGGGCGGGCCACCGACAGCTTCGGCGGGCCGTCGCCCTCCTTGCTGCGCTCCCACATCAGCAGGGCGACCCAGACCAGGGCCATCGCGGCGATCATGTGCAGCGCGACGGTGTACGGGTTGAGGCCGGTCAGCACGGTGATGCCGCCGAGCACGGCGTTGCTCATCACCAGCCAGAACTGCACCCAGCCGAGCCTGGTCAGGCTGCGCCGCCAGGGCGTGGCCGTCCCCCCGGCCGAAGGCCGGCGGTGGCAGCGGGCGGCCAGGATCGCCCATCCGACGGCGGCGCTCAGCACGTAGGTGAGCATCCGGTTGGTGAACTCGACGATGCCGTGGAAGCCCATCTCGGCGGTGGGCGTCAGGCTCTCGTCGGTGCAGCGGGGCCAGGTCGTACAGCCGAGGCCGGAGGCGGTGAGCCGGACGGCGCCGCCGGTGACGACGATCACCACGCTCATCACCAGCGCGGCGAACGCGGCGCGCCGGACCATCGCGGCGGAGGGCTGCCAGCGCTCGGCGAGCAGGGAGAAGGGGGTGGTCTTAAGCACGACGTCCATGGTAGGTGGCTTTATGGGCGATCTTGGGGCGGGGCGCCCCGCCGCGTCCGGGGCGTGGAGGGACTGTTCGGACAGAACGTGCTGCCGCCGGCGATCGGCGGTGCCGTGGTGATCGCCGCCGGTGGCGCGATCGTGGTGGTTGCCCGACGCAAGGCCAAGAGGGCCTGATAAGGCAGGAAAAGTCCGAATGTTCGTCGGTTGATTGAAGCGGCACCCCCAGTGGTTGAACCCGATCACCGGTGGCGCCGTTCTGTCTGGAAGGTGACGAAGTTCATTCAAGTCTGCCGAATCCGCGTTCCGCGAGGTGGCGACTGTGATGGGCTGGTCATGCACATCGAAGACCGGACGGACAGGCGAAATCCGGTCGTACGGCGGGGTGTGGCGGGAAGCGGGAGTGCCGGTAGAGTCCCCCGGACAGTCGTAGCGGGCCACCGCGAACCATTCAACACGCCTGCTGCACAAGACCATTCGGAGGGGAACAGCGTAATGGCGCGACAGCAGCGGCACATCGGGATCGGCGCGGCGGCACTGGCCGGCACGGCGGCGGCCGGATTTCTACTGCCCCTGGCGCTGGCCACCAACGCCTCGGCGCACGTGCCGAGTTGGTCGGTGACCTGCGACAAGATCGTGATCGATCTGATCAACTACAGCCCCAAGGCCGACGTGAAGAACACCGTCAGCCTCACCATCGACGGCGACAAGGTCCTGGACAACAAGGCCTTCCCCGCCGAGTTCCACGGCACCTTCCCGGTGAAGGACCACACCGCCCCGATCAAGGCGAACCTGGTGGTCACCACCTCGGAGAACCCGAACGAGAAGGGGTGGAACATCAACGAGACCAAGACGATCGAGCCGTGCCACACCCCGACTCCGACCCCCACCCCCACCAAGACCCCCACCCCCACGCCGACGCCCACCGTGACGTCGACGAAGACCCCCACGCCGACGCCGACGCCCACCGTGACGTCGACCGCGACGCCGACCGTGACCCCGTCGGCCACCCCGACCCCGAGCACGACGCCCTCCTCGGCGCCCACCAGCAGCGGCCCGGTGCTCGCCCAGACCGGTAGCAACGACGCGACCCCGATGATCGCGGCGGCCGGCGGCGGCGTGCTGCTGGTCGGTGGCGCGCTCGTCGTGATCGCCCGCAAGCGTCGTGGCGGCAGCCAGGGCTGACGCACCGCGCCTGCGACACGGCAACGCCCCCCGGCCTCATCCGGCCGGGGGGCTTCCGCCCGGTGGCACTGGCGCCGTTCCCGTTCCCGACCGTGGTGGTCTCCTCGACCGACGACCCGTGGGTCTCCCCCGAC
>NZ_JBEOUW010000010.1:55288-80426 GCF_040303045.1 Kitasatospora sp. NPDC096140 | reverse complement strand
TCGGGGGGGGGGGCTCGCGCGCGCACCCCCCCGGGCGCGCCCCCACCCCCCCGCCGCCGGGGGGGGGGGGGGGGGGGGGGTGGCGGGCGCCGCAGGCGCGGCCTACTCCCAGCGGAAGAGACGGGCGGCCGCGGCCAGGCCGAGCACGGCCCAGCCGGCCAGGATCCCGAGGTCCGCCCAGGGCACCCCGGCACCCGTCTGCAGCACCGAGCGCAGGCCGTCCGAGAGCGCCGAGATCGGCAGCAGCTCCAGCACCGACCGCACGGCGTCGGGGAACCGGCTCAGCGGCACGATCACCCCGCCCGCGAGCAGCAGCAGGATGAACACCAGGTTGGCGCCGGCCAGCGTGGCCTCGGCCTTCAGGGTGCCCGCCATCAGCAGGCCGAGCCCGGAGAAGGCGGCGGTGCCGAGGACCAGCAGCGCGGCCACGCTGAACGGGTCGCCGTGCGGGGACCAGCCGAGCGCCAGCGCGATCACCGTCAGCAGCGCGACCTGCAGCGCCTCGGTGACCAGCACGCAGCCGGTCTTGGCGGTCAGCAGCGCCCAGCGCGGGAGCGGGCTCGCGCCGAGCCGCTTCAGCACGCCGTAGCGGCGCTCGAAGCCGGTCGCGATGGCCTGCCCGGTGAACGCCGTCGACATCACGGCCAGCGCGAGCAGGCCGGGGGCCAGGAAGTCGACCCGCTTGCCCGGGCCCTCCACCGCGACGATGTCCACCGCGGAGAACAGCACCAGCAGCACGGTGGGGATGACCACGGTGAGCAGCAGCTGCTCGCCGTTGCGCAGCAGCATCCGGGTCTCGAACGCGGTCTGCGCGAGCAGCATCCGGCCGACCGGCGCTGCGCCCGGCTTCGGGGCGTAATCGGTGGCACTCACGATCGGAGCTCCCGTCCGGTCAGGTCGAGGAAGACGTCTTCGAGGCTGCGGCGCTGCACGGACAGCCGCTCGGGCAGGACGCCGGAGGCCGCGCACCAGCCGGTCACGGTGGCCACCAGCTGGGGGTCGACGGGTGCCTCGACCCGGTAGTTGCCGGGGGCGGTCTCGACGGCGATGGCGCCCTCGGGCAGCTCCTTGAGCAGCGGGCCGAGGTCGAGCCCGGGCGGGCCGTCGAAGCGCAGGGCGCTCTCGGCGCCGCCGCGGCACAGCTCCTCGGTGGTGCCGTCGGCGATCACCCGGCCGCGGTCCACGATCGCGACGCGGTCGGCGAGCTGCTCGGCCTCGTCCATGTGGTGGGTGGTGACGACCACGGTCACGCCGTCCCGGCGAAGGTCGCGGACCAGCTCCCAGGTGGCGCGGCGGGCCTGCGGGTCGAGGCCGGCGGTGGGCTCGTCCAGGAAGACCAGCTCGGGGCGGCCGACCACGGCCATGGCCAGGGCGAGCCGCTGCTGCTGGCCGCCGGACAGCCGCCGGTAGGTGGTCCGGCCACAGGAGCCGAGGCCGAGGCGCTCGACCAGCGCGTCCACGTCCAGCGGGTGGGCGTGCAGCTTGGCGGTGTGCCGCAGCATCTCGACGGCGCGGGCACCCGCGTACACACCACCCGACTGCAGCATGACGCCGATCCGGGGGCGCAGCGCGGCGTTCTGGGCGACCGGGTCGAGGCCGAGCACGCGGACGGTGCCGGCGTCGGGGCGGCGGTAGCCCTCGCAGGTCTCGATGGTGGTGGTCTTGCCGGCGCCGTTGGGGCCGAGGACGGCGGTGATCGCGCCGCGTGCGATGGTGAGGTCGAGGCCGTCCACCGCGGGCTTGTCGCCGTAGCGCTTGACCAGCCCGGCGATCTGGACCGCGGGTTCGGAGTGCATACCGGCGAGTGTAAGAGGCGCTCACGAACCGGCCGTACGGCGGCCTCGATGATCGTTTCGGCTGGTCAGGTAAGGCTTACCTGCGTGATCGATGACACCGGTGAGGCATGGATCACGGCTTGTCCCGACGGAAGTAATTACGCAACACTGGTGTTGTGAAAAACATGCGCGAGCACGCCCAGCAGCAGGAGGCCGAGTCGGCCTCCCACTGCGACGTGCCCGTGACGGCGGCCGAGGTGCTGCTGGAGGGCCACCGCGCCACCCGGGACCGGGTCGCCCGGTCGATCCTGGACCACGGCCCGTCCTCCGCCGCCGACCTCGCGAGCCGGCTCGGCCTCACCGCCGCCGCCGTGCGCCGCCACCTGGACGGACTCACCGCCGCCGGCCTGGTCGAGTCCCGCGAGCAGCGGGTCTACGGCAGCCGCGGCCGGGGCCGCCCGGCCAAGGTCTTCGCCCTCACCGACGGCGGCCGGGACGCCTTCTACCAGGCGTACGACCAGCTCGCCGCCGACGCCCTGCGCTGGATCTCGGACTCGGTGGGCGGCGGCAAGGCGGGCGAGGAGGCCGTCGCCGCCTTCGCCCGGGCCCGTTTCGGCAAGCAGGGCGAGAAGTACCTGGAGGCGCTGGGCCGGGCCGGGGCGGGGGAGCGCACCGAGGCGCTCGCCGAGGCGCTCAGTGCCGACGGGTACGCTGCCACGGTGCGGCGTGTCCCGTCGGCCGCGGCGAAGGCCCCGGCGGGCGCCCAGCTCTGCCAGCACCACTGCCCGGTCGCGCACATCGCCGAGCAGTTCCCGCAGCTCTGCGAGGCGGAGACCGAGGTCTTCTCCCGGCTCCTGGGCACCCATGTGCAACGGCTGGCCACCATCGCCCACGGCGACGGGGTCTGCACCACCTATGTGCCGGCACCCGGTGCCGCATCGTCGCCCGCCCGGGGTTCCGCGGGCCGCGGCTCCGATGCAGTGCCGACTGCCGGTACGTCCACCGAAGATTCTGCGTCCGCGCGTTAGGAAGCTCGCATGACTGACACCGTTTCGCACCCGGAGCTTGAGGGCCTGGGCAACTACGAGTACGGCTGGGCCGACCCGGACGCCGCCGGCGCCGTTGCCAAGCGCGGGCTCAGCGAGGAGGTCGTGCGCGACATCTCCGCGAAGAAGAGCGAGTCCGAGTGGATGCTGAACCTCCGGCTCAAGGGCCTGAAGCTGTTCGGCAAGAAGCCCATGCCGACCTGGGGCTCCGACCTCACCGGCATCGACTTCGACAACATCAAGTACTTCGTCCGCTCCACCGAGAAGCAGGCCGAGTCCTGGGAGGACCTGCCGGCGGACATCAAGGCCACCTACGACAAGCTCGGCATCCCGGAAGCGGAGAAGCAGCGCCTGGTCGCCGGTGTCGCCGCCCAGTACGAGTCCGAGGTCGTCTACCACCAGATCCGCGAGGACCTGGAGGAGCAGGGCGTCATCTTCCTGGACACCGACACCGCGCTGCGCGAGCACCCGGAGCTGTTCAAGGAGTACTTCGGCACCGTCATCCCGGCCGGTGACAACAAGTTCGCCGCGCTGAACACCGCGGTGTGGTCCGGCGGCTCGTTCATCTACGTGCCGAAGGGCGTGCACGTCGACATCCCGCTGCAGGCCTACTTCCGGATCAACACCGAGAACATGGGCCAGTTCGAGCGGACGCTGATCATCGTCGACGAGGACGCCTACGTCCACTACGTCGAGGGCTGCACCGCGCCGATCTACTCCTCCGACTCGCTGCACTCCGCGGTCGTGGAGATCATCGTCAAGAAGGGCGGCCGCTGCCGCTACACGACCATCCAGAACTGGTCGAACAACGTCTACAACCTGGTCACCAAGCGCGCCGTGGCGTACGAGGGCGCGACCATGGAGTGGGTCGACGGCAACATCGGCTCCAAGGTCACCATGAAGTACCCGGCCGTCTACCTGATGGGCGAGCACGCCAAGGGCGAGACCCTGTCGATCGCCTTCGCGGGCGAGGGCCAGCACCAGGACGCCGGCGCCAAGATGGTGCACATGGCGCCGAACACCTCGTCGCACATCGTCTCCAAGTCGGTGGCGCGCGGCGGCGGCCGCACCTCCTACCGCGGTCTGATCGAGATCGGCGAGGGCGCGCACGGCGCCAAGTCCAACGTGCTGTGCGACGCGCTGCTGGTCGACACCGTCTCCCGCTCGGACACCTACCCGTACGTGGACGTCCGCGAGGACGACGTGTCCATGGGCCACGAGGCGACCGTCTCCAAGGTCAGCGAGGACCAGCTGTTCTACCTGATGAGCCGCGGTCTGACCGAGACCGAGGCCATGGCGATGATCGTCCGCGGCTTCGTCGAGCCGATCGCGCGCGAGCTGCCGATGGAGTACGCGCTGGAGCTCAACCGGCTGATCGAGCTGCAGATGGAGGGCGCGGTCGGCTGACGTCCAGCCGCCACCGCCGTCCACCGATTTCCGAGGAAGAGAGCACTACGAACAGCCATGGCTGAGCAGAACACCACCGGCTCCACCACCGCCGGGTCGATCGAGGTCGGCACCGCCGGCGCGGGCGCGCAGCTCGCCGGCCCCGGCACCGGCCGTGCCACGGTCCAGCAGCCGATCGACGCGCGCGTCGCGGTCAAGCCGTCCTTCGACGTGAACGACTTCCCGGTGCCGCACGGCCGCGAGGAGGACTGGCGGTTCACCCCGCTGCACCGCCTCGGCGGGCTGCACGACGGGACCGCCGCCCAGGCCGAGAAGGGCGAGGACAAGGTCGAGTTCACGCTGCCGGACGGCGTCACCGCCGAGACCGTCGGCCGCGACGACGCCCGCCTGGGCAAGGCCGGTACGCCGGTGGACCGGGTCGCCGCGCAGGCGTTCAGCGCCTTCGAGCAGGCCCTGGTGGTCACCGTCCCCAAGGACGCGGTGCTGACCGAGCCGGTCAGGATCGACGTGCGCGGCGAGGGCGGCGTCCGCTTCGCCCACGTGGTGATCGACGTCAAGCCGTTCGCCGAGGCCGTCGTGGTGCTCAACCACGCGGGCACCGGCACCCGGGCCGCCAACGTCGAGCTGCTGGTCGGCGACGGCGCCAAGCTCACCTTCGTCTCCGTCCAGGACTGGGAGCGCGACGCCGTCCACGTCGCCCAGCACAACGCGCTGGTCGGCCGGGACGCCACGTACAAGTCCGTGGTCGTGACCTTCGGCGGCGACCTGGTCCGCCTGCACCCGCGGGTCAACTACGCGGGCCCCGGCGGCGAGGCCGAGCTGTTCGGCCTCTACTTCGCCGACGCCGGCCAGCACCTGGAGCACCGCCTGGTGATCGACCACGACACGCCGCACTGCCGGTCGAACGTGGCGTACAAGGGCGCACTGCAGGGCCAGGACGCGCACGCGGTCTGGGTCGGCGACGTGCTGATCCGCGCCGCCGCGCTCGGCACCGACACCTACGAGCTCAACCGCAACCTGGTGCTCACCGACGGCGCCCGGGTCGACTCGATCCCGAACCTGGAGATCGAGACCGGCGAGATCGTCGGCGCCGGCCACGCCTCGGCGACCGGCCGCTTCGACGACGAGCAGCTGTTCTACCTGCAGGCCCGCGGCATCCCGGCGGACGAGGCCCGCCGCCTGGTGGTCCGCGGCTTCTTCGCCGAGCTGCTCCAGCAGATCGGCGTGGCCGAGGTCCAGGAACAGCTCATGGAGAAGATCGACGCAGAGCTGGAAGCGGCGGTCTGAACGCGATGACCTTCCTCCGTGCCTGCGCGCTGAGCGACCTCCAGGAGGACGTGCCCAAGCGCGTGGACCTCAACGGCGTGCCGGTCTCCGTCGTCCGCACCGACGAGGGGGTGTTCGCCGTGAACGACATCTGCTCGCACGCGAACGTCTCGCTCTCCGAGGGCGAGGTCGAGGACTGCATGATCGAGTGCTGGCTGCACGGCTCCAGCTTCGACCTGCGCACCGGCAAGCCCTCCGGCCTGCCCGCCACCAAGCCGGTCGCTGTCTACCCCGTAAAGATCGAAGGGGACGATGTGCTCGTCTCCGTCAACCAGGAGTCCTGAGTACACATGGCAACCCTTGAAATCCGCGACCTGCACGTCTCCGTCGAGGCCGAGAACGGCCCGCGCGAGATCCTGAAGGGCGTCGACCTGACCGTGAAGCAGGGCGAGACCCACGCCATCATGGGTCCGAACGGCTCCGGCAAGTCCACCCTGGCCTACTCGCTGGCCGGCCACCCCAAGTACACCGTCACCGGCGGCTCGGTGCTGCTGGACGGCGAGGACGTCCTGGAGATGTCCGTCGACGAGCGGGCCAAGGCCGGTGTCTTCCTGGCCATGCAGTACCCGGTCGAGGTCCCCGGTGTCTCGGTCAGCAACTTCCTGCGCACCGCCGCCACCGCCGTCCGCGGCGAGGCCCCGAAGCTGCGGCTGTGGGTGAAGGAGGTCAAGGAGGCGATGGCCGCCCTCCAGATGGACCCGGCCTTCGCCGAGCGCAACGTCAACGAGGGCTTCTCCGGCGGCGAGAAGAAGCGCCACGAGATCCTCCAGCTGGAGCTGCTCAAGCCGAAGATCGCGATCCTCGACGAGACCGACTCCGGCCTGGACGTCGACGCGCTGCGCATCGTCTCCGAGGGCATCAACCGGGTCCGCTCGACCGGCGAGGTCGGCACCCTGCTGGTGACCCACTACACCCGCATCCTGCGGTACATCCAGCCCGACTACGTCCACGTCTTCGCGGGCGGCCGCATCGTCGAGTCCGGCGGCGCCGAGCTGGCCGACAAGCTGGAGAACGAGGGCTACGAGGCGTACGTGAAGGGGGGCGCATCCGAGTGACGCATGCCCATGAGCGTTCGGGCCTGCCGGGTCTGCTCGACACCGACGCGATCCGCAAGGACTTCCCGGTCCTGCAGCGGCTGCTGCACGACGAGAAGCCGCTGGTCTACCTGGACAACGCGGCGACCTCGCAGAAGCCGCGCCAGGTGCTGGAGGCGCTGACCGCCTACTACGAGCGGCACAACGCCAACGTCCACCGCGGCGTGCACGTGCTCGCCGAAGAGGCCACCGCGCTGTACGAGGGTGCCCGCGACAAGGTCGCGGCGTTCGTCAACGCGCCGAGCCGCAACGAGGTGATCTTCACCAAGAACGCCTCGGAGTCGCTCAACCTCGTGGCCAACATGCTCGGTTGGGCCGACGAGCCGTACAAGGTGGACGCCGACTCCGAGATCGTCATCACGGAGATGGAGCACCACTCCAACATCGTCCCGTGGCAGCTGCTCTCGCAGCGCACCGGCGCGAAGCTGAAGTGGTTCGGGCTCACCGACGAGGGCCGGCTCGACCTGTCGAACATCGACGAGCTGATCACCGAGAAGACCAAGGTCGTCTCCTTCACCCTGGTCTCCAACCTGCTCGGCACCGTGAACCCGGTCGAGACGATCGTCCGCAAGGCCCAGTCGGTCGGCGCGCTGGTCGTCATCGACGCCTCGCAGGCCGCGCCGCACATGGTGCTGGACGTGCAGGCGCTGGAAGCCGACTTCGTCGCCTTCACCGGCCACAAGATGCTGGCCCCGACCGGCATCGGCGTGCTCTGGGGCCGCCAGGAGCTGCTGGAGGACCTCCCGCCGTTCCTCGGCGGCGGCGAGATGATCGAGACCGTCACCATGGGCTCGTCCACCTACGCCCCGGCGCCGCACAAGTTCGAGGCCGGCACCCCGCCGATCGCCCAGGCGGTCGGGCTCGGCGCGGCCATCGACTACCTGCAGGGCGTCGGCATGGAGAAGATCGCGGCGCACGAGCACGCGATCACCGCGTACGCCGTCGAGCGGCTGCTGGAGGTCCCCGACCTGCGGATCATCGGCCCGCGCACGGCCGTGGACCGCGGTGCGGCGATCTCCTTCACCCTCGGTGACATCCACCCGCACGACGTGGGTCAGGTGCTGGACGAGCAGGGCATCGCCGTGCGCGTCGGCCACCACTGCGCGCGGCCGGTCTGCCTCCGGTACGGAATTCCGGCGACCACGCGGGCGTCGTTCTACCTGTACTCGACGCCGGGCGAGGTCGACGCGCTGATCGACGGCCTGCACCACGTCCGGAACTTCTTCGGCTGACGGGACGCGCAGGACATGAAGCTCGACTCGATGTACCAGGACATCATCCTGGACCACTACCGCAACCCCCACGGCAAGGGGCTGCGGGACGGCGACGCCGAGGTCCACCACGTCAACCCGACGTGCGGCGACGAGATCACCCTGCGGGTGAAGCTCGACGGCGCGACCGTCGCCGACGTCTCGTACGAGTCCCAGGGCTGTTCGATCAGCCAGGCGAGCGCCTCGGTGCTCAACGACCTGGTGGTCGGCAAGAGCGTGGGCGAGGCGCAGGCGGTCCAGGAGGCCTTCCTGGAGCTGATGCAGAGCAAGGGCCAGGGCGAGGGCGACGAGGAGGTGCTGGAGGACGCGGTCGCGTTCGCCGGCGTCTCCAAGTACCCGGCCCGGGTCAAGTGCGCCCTGCTCAGCTGGATGGCCTGGAAGGACGCCACCGCCCAGGCGCTCGCCCAGCACCCCGCCGTGAACGACTGATCCCGCAGAGGAGGACAGAACCATGAGTGACGAGAGCACCACTGACGCCACGGCCTCCACTGCGGAGGAGCAGACCGGCATCATCGTCGGCACCACCGCCGGCACCGTCTCGGTCGAGGACCTGACCGAGGCCCTGATGGACGTCGTCGACCCCGAGCTGGGCATCGACGTCGTCAACCTGGGCCTGATCTACGGCATCCACATCGACGAGTCCGACGTGGCCACCATCGACATGACGCTCACCTCGGCGGCCTGCCCGCTGACCGACGTCATCGAGGACCAGGCGAAGACCGCCACCGACGGCCTGGTGAAGGACCTGCGCATCAACTGGGTCTGGATGCCGCCGTGGGGCCCCGACAAGATCACCGACGACGGCCGCGAGCAGCTCCGCGCCCTGGGCTTCAACGTCTGAGATCCCCCGATCGTCAACCTGCTGCCGCGCGAATCCTCCGGGTTCGCGCGGCAGCGGCGTTTCCGCGCCTACGCGCTCCACGCCTTCCAGGCATCCGTGCCGATCTCGACCCCGAACGGTTCCGGCAGTCGGACGGACTCGCCGAACTCCCACTCGCCCAGCACCTCGTGCGTCCCGTCACCCCGGTTCGGCTCGCCGAACAGCGTGACGCCGGGCCGTCGCGGGTCGCGGTCCACCAGCAGGTAGTACGGCACCCCAGCCCGCGCATACCCGTGCCGCTTGGCACGACGATCGTAGTGCGCGCTGAGAGGCGCGGTGACCTCAGCTACCAGACTGATCTCCTCCGGGCGGAGGTGCCGATCCTTCGCCTCCGGCAAAATCGCCGATTCCACCTCCGAGGCCGTCATCACAAGGTCCGGAACATAACCGTCCCCGATCTCCGCAAGGTCGAGGCCGACAGTCTGCACCGCCCGCCATGGATAACTCGGGTTCGTGAATTCGGCGCGGAACACCGCTTCTTGAATGTCCGAGACGGTCGCAGCATGGCCGTAACTCGGATGAGGCGTCACCACGAACTCTCCACCGATCACCTCGACCCGCAGGACTTCGGACAACCGCAGGTGCTCGTCGAGTTCGCCACGAGCCCACAGCGCATACGGCGACTCGGGCAGGACCCAGTGCCCAGACGCGACGACGGACGACATGCCCCCACCCTGGCGGCCCGTCGGCAGATACACCGCCGTTGCACGGATCTTCTCCACGAAGGGAGGAATCGCGGCAGGAAGGTTGACGAAGGAGCCACGGAATCGAAGCCCGCCCGCCGGCCCACGGGAGCGGGAACCTTCCCAGTACGGCCGTGCTCCCGAAAGGGCACCAGGATGACGCAGCGGACCTACTACACCACAGGCGAGCGCATCAAGCTTCTACGCGGCGAGCACGGCAACATCGGCGTCCACTACCAGGCGCCGCCGCCCCAGGCTCAGTGGATCGGGCGGATCATCGCGGTCAGCCGGGGCGAGTTCGGAGAGGGCTGTTGGGCGTTGAACGCCTGGTAGCCCCAGGTCTCGTAGAGCCGCTGGACTTTGCCGTCCCCGGCGAGCGGGTTGACCAGAAGGGTGACACGGGCCTCAACGCGGCGGCGCAGCAGGTCGTCGTGGATCCGGCGGGCGGCTCCCGTGCCGCGCCAGCGGGTCCGGACGCCGATTTCCTTGATGGCCAGAGCCGGGGCCTCGGCGTAGCCGTCCGGAAGGGGCTCGGTCATGCGCTTCCAGTACCGGTCGCCCGCCTCGATCGTGTTGCCGTAGGCGTAGCCGACCGGTACCTCTCCGTCGTAGCCGAGGACGAGCGCGAAGCCGGGCTCGGTGGCATGCCGGTCGAGGCGTTCGGAGAACACCTCGACGCGGTAGTTCGGCAGGTGCAGCAGGGGGGCCCGCACATCGGCGTACACGTCCAGCAGGTCCTGCCGGGCCTCGGGGGGCAGGGTGGTGTGGTGGCGGAGTTCGACGGTCACGCGGTGGTCCTCCAGCTGTTGCGGGCGTATGCCTCCCAGGTGCGGTCTGGGCCACTGCCGCCGGCCAGCGTGTGCAGCGAGGTGCCGAAGGCGGCCAGCATCCGGGTGACGCGGGGGTGTGCGAAGTCCTCGGCCGGGACGGACATGGCGGTGGCGACCGCGGGCTCGAAATCGCCCTGCCCGAGCTGGGCGCGGGCAAGCCGGACGGTGGTGATCGCTCGGGACCTCTGCATGGTGTCGCGCCGCCGGACGATGCTGCGGTGCGCGTGTGCTTCCGCGTCCTCCCAGTTCCCGGCTGCGAGATGGGCGGCGAGGGCGAGCGAGTCGAGTTCGGACTGGTCGTAGAAGGCGGTGATCCACACCGGTCGGGAGACCTCAAGGTCGGCTCGATTGAGGGCGTCCTGTGCGTGCCCGATGGACCGGCGGACCGCGTTGGAGTCCCCGGTCAGGCCGTGGATCGCCGCGTGGCGGGCGTGTCCGAGAGAGGCGAACAGCGGGTCGCGTCGGGCGATCGGTAGGCTGCGGGCGACCTCATTGGAGGCGAGCGCGTCGCCTGCCTGCCCGAGGTGCCGGTACAGGCTGCCTGCGTGGGACCAGATGCGGAACTGGATGCCGGAGTCGCCGGACATCGCCGCGAGGGTGGCAGCCTTCTGGTGGTGTTCGAGGGCTGCGTCGAATCGGCGGCCGTCGATCGCGGCCCACATCGCCGAGGACATGAACGATGCCGCGCACGCGTACAGCTGGGCCCGAACCCGCTGGGTCGCGGTGCCGGTCTTCTGCAGGTCGAGGGCTTCCTCGGCGAGCGCGGTCGCCCTGGTCTCGATGCTGAGCCGACCGCCGTGGCGGTGGTCGCTGGCGATGACCTCGGCGAAGCGGGCCTGCAGTCTCCGTACGTCACCGACGCCGATCCGACCACTCGATGCCACGGCAGGGGGGCTTACGAGCACGGTCACGGCCGCGCCTCCGGCCGCCGCTATGAAGTCGCGTCGCCTCACGTCGTCCTCCGTCGTGGTGCGGGCCCGCCCAGTCGGGACGAAGCCCAGGTCTTCGGGCGTACATGCGAATACTGCCCTGAGTGCGAGGCGGATCTTCACCGGCGGCCACCGGGTCGCGCCGGTCAACCAGTTGTGCACCGTGCGCTCTGACACGGAGCCGAGCTTCCCCGTGAGGGTCCTGATCTCGGTGTTCACTTCGCGTGCCAACTCGGCCTTGGTCATGCGGCGTTCGGACATCCGGAGGCGGAGCGGGACATTGGCCAGCATGAGGTCAACGTAGTCGTGCTGCCACGCGCCGTGCATGCGGCCAGGTAATGGGACGGTCAAGTTTTCCGGTCGGAATGAGACCAGAATGCCATCAACTTTGCCTCACTGTAAGGCTTGTGACTGTCGTTCACTGAACGCACGTCACCCGCACCGGGCGGCCCCCCGGCGCAGGATCCCGCCCCGATCCCCATTCACGTAGGAGAGCTCCATGGCTGCTGCGCCGCCGCAAAGCCCCCGTCCGGTCACGCCTCCGCTGCCGACCGGCCCGACCTTCGACCAGGAGCTGTGCCGGCTCGTGCTCGACACTGCACCCCGCCTGTTCGCCGTCGTCCAGGTTCGGGGCGAGGGTCTCCCGGACGTCGATGGGTGGGTCGCGGCCTGGGGACGCCGACCACAGCGGGCGAGCGCACGTCATCAGCATCGACGGGCAGGCGCGATTGACCCTCACGTCTCCTGACCGGGCCTTACGCCACTTCGCCGGGCGGCCGGGGATCACTGCGCGGCTGGTCTGGCTCGCACAGCCGAGTGCAGCAGCAGTGGATCGGACCGAAGTCGCCTGACCTTGACGTGCTGGCGCGAGGGGCTACACGGCCCGCGGACTCCTCGCCGACCTCCTCTCCCGCTCCGGGGCAGAGGTGGCAGCCACAGGCGCCGCGAGAGTCCGAACCGCCCTGCGCTCCGCCATGACCGGTGGTCGGTCTGCACGCTTCGCCCACTGAGACACGCTGTCCCAGCGGTCGGACTGACTCCGGTAGGACGGGCCCTTTCGCTTCCGGCGAGGAATCGCCCTGCCCCGCCCTCGCCGAGCGCCGTCTGGCCGGGCGGCGCTCGGTGAGGTCCGGGGTGGGCACCCGCCGAGAGGCGGGTGGGGGGGTGGATGGTGGGGAACGGCGGTGGACCTGCTCACCGAAACAGATGGCGTGCGGGTGTTCACCCGGCGGTGGGTGAAGAGGAAACGCCGCTGCCCGGGGCTCCTGTGGGAGTCCCGGGCAGCGGCGTTCGGTGTTCGTGGGGGTCAGGCCGTGCGCTTGGGCTTGCGGGCGACGGCCACGGCCAGGGCGGTGCAGAGGACGGCGGCGACGGTGGCGAAGCCGCTGACGGCGGGCAGGAGGCCGTACTGCTGGACGAGGGCGCCGACGGCGATGATGGGGGCGGAGCTGCCGAGGTAGACGATGATCCACAGGGCGCTCAGCTCGGAGCCGCGGCGTTCCGGGTTCATGGCCGCGACGGCGCTGGTGAACAGGGAGCGGAAGGCCACGCCCTGGCAGATGCCGCCGAGGACGCTGCCGATGAACAGCAGTGCCGGGGTGCCGGTGTACCCGGCGGCGACGACCAGGCCGAGGCCGGTGGCCAGGCCGGTCATGCCGAGGGCGATCACCGTGCGGTCGGCGGTCGGCGGGACGACGAGCTGGGCGGCGGCCGAGGAGCCGAGCAGCAGGGCGGCCACGATCGCGCCGGTCAGGTGCGAGGGCGTGTGCAGCAGCTTGGCCGAGAAGGCCGGGGCGAGGGCCAGGTAGACGCCGAAGACGCCGTACGAGATGAAGCCGGCGCCGGCGGCGAGCAGGAACTCGCGGCGGCCGGTGCGCGGCAGCCGCAGGCGCTGCGGGCGCAGGTGGGCCGGGGTGGTGATCCGGGGCGGGGAGGCCGGCGGGCGGTTGCGGCCGGGCATCCGGGGGTGGACCAGCGCCAGCGGCACGCAGAGCGCGAGGAGCGCGATGGCGTGCAGCAGGAACGGCGTGAGCAGCGGGTCGGCGCCGTCGGCCAGCAGGGAGCCGACGATGGGGCCGAGCGCGACGCCGCCGGCGGAGCAGGCCAGGGTGAGCTTGGCGGCCAGTGTCGGGTGGTCGGGCAGCAGGTCGCCGAGGGCGGCCCCGGCGGCGCCGGTGGACAGGCCCACAGCGATGCCCTGGACCGCCCGGCCGGCGGCGAGCTGCCAGAAGCTGCCGGAGGTGGCGAAGACGACGTCGCCGGCGGCGGCCAGGGCGACGGCGGGCAGGATCAGGGCCCGCCGGCCGAGGTGGTCGGACCAGTGGCCGACGACGGCCAGCACCGGGACCAGCGCGAAGACGTAGATCGTGAAGAGGATCGTGGTGTCGAGCGGGCCGAGTCCGAGGCGCTGCTGGAGGAGCGGGTAGATCGGCGTCGCCAGGTTGGCACCGATCAGCATCAGCAGCAGGGCGGCGGCCACCAGGCCGACGCGGACTCCGCGCATCGCGTTCCAGCGGCTGATCGCGGAGAGCTGGAGCTGGGCGCGCGGCGCGAGCTCCAGGGGAAGCAGGGCCTCCGACAGTCGGCGTCCGTCGAGCTGCGCGGTGCGCAGGCCGGAGCCGGCGGGGGAGAGGTCCGCCATGTGAGGGGTCTCCTGTGGCAGGGCACCACCGGGGTCGGCGGGGTATGCCGGCGCGCCCGTCCTGAGGCGCTGTGGTGGTGGCCGCGGTGCGGGGCTCCCTGGTGGAGCGGATGAGCTGAGAGAGGGGGCTTCGTTGCCCGGCGGCCCGCGCGGGGTGTGCACGGTACCAATGCGAAGGATAAGGGGTGGGCGCGTGGATGCGGCGCGCGCCCCTGCGTGCGCCCCTTGCGGCCGGGCATCGGGGGTGCCACACCTATACGCTGAGGTGGTAGATCGGTACGCGGAGCTGTTTGGGCTGACCGCTGGCTGAGGGAGAGCGCAAACGATGGCCGGACGACGTCGGAAGAACGCCGGGGCTACAGGGGGAGAGGGAGCTGCCGAGGCGGTCCTGCCCGCCGACATGGAGCTGCAGGATCTCTACGGGGCGTTCGCCGCGCACGGTCTGGACGACGAGGACCTGGACGACGCGGCCGTCCTGGTGCCGCCCGTCAAGCTGCCCGCCGAGGAGGAGCTGGCCGAGCAGGCGAAGGCCGTCCCGATGTTCGGGTACGCGCTGACGCTGGCCCGCTGGGCGGCCCCGCACCGGGCGGTGGACGAGTTCGGCGACCTGGTCGAGGAGGACCGCGCCCCCGCCGCGCGGCTGCTGGGCCTGGCCCCGGCCGAGGGCGAGGTGCCGGAGGAGGCCGAGGTCGAGGCGCTGCGCGCCTGGTCGCTGGCCTGCGACCTGGACCTGGTGGAGCTCGGCACGACCGCGGAGGGCGAGCACGTCGCCGTCCCCGGGCCGGACCTGGAGCCCGCCGAGCAGGGCGATCCGGAGACCGTCCTGGAGCTGTGGCTGACCGCCGCCGGGATCGTCCGGGAGCTGGCGGTGGAGGCGGACTCGATGCCGGAGGAGGGCACCGAGGAGGCGACGGCCGAGGAGGACGAGGACGGCCTGAACGAGGTCGAGGAGGCCCGGGACGAGGCCGCCGAGCTGCTGGACGAGGCGCTGCAGGTGCTCTACGAGACCACCGCCTTCGCCGACCCCGGCAACGAGACCGTGCCGCTGGGCGTGCTGGCCGCGCTGCTGGTGGTGCCGGAGGGCGAGGAGCCGAGCGAGGAGCTGCTGGGCGACATCACCGACGTGATGGTCGCGCTGGACCCGATGCTGGGCGACCTGGCCGAGCTGGGCCTGCTGGAGTACCGCCCGATCGACCCGGAGCTGTTCGACGAGGAGGAGGGCGAGGAGCCCGCCGTCGTCGGCGAGGAGCCGCTGGACGAGGAGGAGTCGGCCCGTTTCGGCCTGGTCCGGCTCACCCCGCTCGGCCAGTACGGCATCCGGCAGTGGCTGCTGGAGGACGGCTACGACGCGCCGCTGGTCGGCGAGCTGGCCCAGGGTGACGCGGCCGAGCTGCTGCGCGCGGTGTGCGAGTCGGCCAACGTGCTGCCGGAGGAGGAGCTGCGGGTGTGGACCGCGGGCCGGGAGCCGGTGGCGGCGGCGCGCGAGCTGCTCGCGGCGGCGCGCGGCGACGACGCGTACGGGCCGCTGCGGCGGATGCTCTGCGTCTCCGCGCTCGACCTGCTGGGGGCGGGCGCCGAACCGGCCGTCCGGGAGGTGCTGGACGACCCGGAGCTGGGCGGTGCGGCGCGGGCCTGGCTGACCGCGCAGGGCGCGACGGACGTGCCGGTGCCGACCCGGGCGATGACGCTGTGGACGGTGGTCGACACCTTCGCCGCCCAGCTGCTGGACAGCGGCGGTGACGCCGCGCTGCTGCGCGAACTGGTCGCCGACCTGCCGGTGAAGGGCGATACGGCGACCTGGTTCGGCGAGCTGTGGCGGGTCGACCACCCGTACACGGCGGACGTCCTGGAGGCGATCGGGGAACTGCACCTGGACCGGGCGGTGGCCAAGGAGGCGCGCAAGGCGGCCTTCAAGGCCCGTTCGAGGAACTGAGGGGGCCCGGAGCGGACCCGGGGGTCTACTCCGGGAGGTCCAGCGAGCCGTCCTCGGTGAAGGGGAAGAACGGGTTGTGGGCCAGCTCCCAGAGGTGGCCGTCCGGGTCCTCGAAGTAGCCGGAGTAGCCGCCCCAGCTCGTCGGGACCGGCGCCTTGACCACCACGGCGCCGGCCTCGACGGCCGTCCTCATCGCGGCGTCCACCAGCGCGGGGGACTCCAGGTTCACCGCGAGGGTGACGCCGCGGAAGGACGGCTCGCCGGCGGCGGGGATGCCCGCGTCGGCCGCCAGCTCGTCGGTGGGGAAGAGACCGAGCGCCGAGTCGGCGGTGCGGAACCAGACGATCTCCGGGCTGGAGGCGGTGGAGCGCCGCCAGCCGAGGCCTTCGTAGAAGCGGGCGCTGCGGTCGAGGTCGGAGACGCCGAGGGTGACGATGCTGATCCTGGCGGGGAAGCCGTCCGGCGCCGGGCCGGCGCCCGCGGTGGTGCTGCTCTGTGCGGTCATGCGGCCAGGTTAGGGAGGACGGCTGACAACCGGGTGCCCTGACACGGCCACCACCCCCGTCCGGCAGTCGGGCTGATGACCCGGCAGCTGCGGGCACGTAAGGTGGCGTCAGCGGTGCGGGCGCGAGGAGTCGGGGGTGCGGCACAGGATGGTGCGGGAGAGCGGCGGCAGGCCCCAGGAGTGGAACACCGGGCCCTCGGGCCGCGCCCCGGTCCCGGACCGGTCGGGCCCGGAGGGCCGCTTCGCCGACCAGGAGGACTTCTCCCGCCGGACCCTCGCCGCGGTCGACTTCCCGGTGTACGGCGTGGCCTCCGGCCCGGGCCGCACCGGCGAGGCACTGGCCGCCTTCGAGACCTCCGGCGGCGTGCTGCGCTGGGTCGAGGTGCTGTGCGGCGACTGGCGTTCGGCGGCGGGCCCGTACGTGACGGTGCGGACGTACCGCCCGGGCGCCGAGCGGTGCGAGCCGCTGCCCGAGCTGGAGGACGTCGTCGAGGACGAACGGGACCGCGTCTACGAGCAGTTGGGCGTCGACGAGGGCGACGGGCCGGGCCGGGTACGGGCGCTGCGCGCGTGGATCACGGTCGACGGCGAGCCGCGCGCCGTGGAGGTGCACGAGGACCGGCCGGTGCTGCGGCCGGGGGCCGCGGCGGCCGAGGGGCCCGGGGCGGTGTGGGCCGGGCGGCTGCGGATCGGCGGGCTGACCGTGACGGTCTGCGGGCGCGGGGTGGACCCGGGCGGGGTGGAGCTCGGCGGGATCGGCGACTTCGAGCGGTACCTGAGCGGGCGCACCGACCTGCTGCGCGACCTCGCCTCCCGGCGGGCCCGGTACGTGCCGGTCGAGGAGCGCGAACTGCCGCCCGTCGTCGGGCTGGAGGCGCACCGGTCGCTGATCGCGCAGAGCATCGCCGAGACCGCCGCGATCGAGGCGCAGGTCCGGGCCGGGCGCACGCCGCGGCTGCCGCGCGGGCTGCGCGGGGACGCCTGCGCGGTGCGCTGGGAGGCGGCGGTGCGCCAGCAGATGCGGCTGGCCACCGAGACCCGGGAGGAGGCCGCGGCGGCGGTGACCTCGATGGTCAACCACCTCAACCGGCTGTCCCGGCAGACGCACTGGCTGGTGGGCACGGCGGAGGGGGAGGCGGCCGTCGAGGAGGTCGTCCGGTACACGGTGTTCGCGAGCGAGGTGGCGAGCCTGCCCGCGCAGCGGGCCTGGGCGCAGCTGTGGCGGGAGCGGCCCGCCGGGGGAGGGGCCGGGGTGTGGGAGGAGCACCGGCTGGCCGAGCAGCTGTGGCTGGCGGCCTGGGAGCAGTGGCGGGCGGCGCGGCGCTGAGCCCGGCGGGCCGGGGCCGGGAGTGCGGAAGCCGGGTCGGGAGTGCCGTGGCGGCCGGGGTCGGGAGTGCCGTCCGACCGGGGCCGGGAGTGCCGTGACGGCGGGCGGCTTCTGACGATGTCTTGGCAAAGCGGAGGTCATGCGAAGGTCATCGGTCGGCAAATGGCCGCCCGGATGTGAGGTGGGCGTCATGCCGGGTTCACCCGCCCGGCGGAGCCTGCTGGGCGTCGGCATCCCGCCCCGACGCCCGCTCATCCTTCAGGAGTTGCTGCCATGTCGCTGTCCCGCCGGGACTTCGTCAACCGTTCCACCCTCGTCGGGGCCGGCGTGCTGATCGCCGGCAGCGCCGAGGCCCTGGCCAGTGCCCCCGGTGCGATCGCCGCCCCGGCCGGTGGCGAGGCTCCGGTCGCGGCGGCCGCCGGGACCAACGCGGCCGGTGGCACCGCCGTCGGCTACGGTCCGCTGGCGCAGGACCCGGCCGGACTGCTGTCCCTGCCGAAGGGCTTCTCGTACAAGGTCCTGAACCGGGCCGGCGTCACCAAGCTGCGCACCGGCGAGTTCACCCCGAGCAACCACGACGGCACCTCCGCCTTCGAGGACGAGCACGGCGGCAACTTCATGGTCGTCAACCACGAGCTCTCCGGCGCCCGCGCCAACTGGCCGCACCCGGTGCCGCTGACCGAGGGCCACGTCTACGACCCGGGCGCGGCCGGCGGCTGCACCATCGTGCACGCCAAGCGGGACGGCTCGGTCGAGCAGTGGGTCGGCATCGCCGGCACCGCCACCAACTGCGCGGGCGGCGTGACCCCGTGGGGCACCTGGCTGTCCGGCGAGGAGACCGAGGACAAGGCCGGCAAGAACGGCTTCACCAAGGACCACGGCTACATCTTCGAGGTCGACCCGTTCGACGACGACTACAACCGGGACCCGCAGCCGGTGAAGGCCTTCGGCCGCTACGCGCACGAGGCCGTCGTCGTGGACCCGAAGCGCGGCCAGGTCTACCTGACCGAGGACGCCTCGAACCCGAACGGCCTGCTGTTCCGCTGGACCCCGCCGGCCGGTTTCAAGCACGGCCGCTACCAGCTGCGCAAGCTGGCCGCCGACGCCGGTGTGCTGGAGGCCTTCAAGGTCTTCGACGCGCAGGGCAAGTTCGTCGACGACCTCTCCCGCGCCACCAAGGTCGGCACCACCTACGGCGTGGACTGGGTCAAGGTCCAGGACCGCGACGCCGCGACCGTCTCCGTCCGCAAGCAGTTCAAGGACGGCGAGGTCACCCGCGCCCGCAAGCTGGAGGGCATGTGGTGGGGTGACGGCGGCTTCTACTTCGTCTCCAGCTTCGCCCGCTCGGAGAGCCCGTTGCAGCACGACGGCCAGGTGTGGTTCTACAACCCGGCCCGCCGCACCATCACCCTGAAGGTCCTGCTGGGCGTCAACACCGACGTCTGGGGCGACCACGACAACTTCGACGGCCCGGACAACATCACCGTCTCGCCGTACGGCGGCATCGTGATCTGCGAGGACGGCGAGGGCGTCTCGCACCTGTTCGGCGCCACCGAGGACGGGCTGGTCTACCCGATCGCCCGCAACGAGCTGAACATCGGCACCGCCGAGAAGCCCGAGTTCAGCGAGTTCACCGGGGTGACCTTCTCGGACGACGGCAAGACCCTGTTCGCCAACATCCAGACCCCGGGCATCCAGCTGGCCATCACCGGCCCGTGGCGCCGGCTGAACGAGCACAAGCGCGGCCAGGGCTACGGCGAGTGACGCACCGTCCGTCCTGACCCCGTCGGCTGCCCGTGGACTACTCGTCCGCGGGCAGCCGCAGTTGCAGCATCGCCAGCAGCCGCTGCTGCGGCTGGGCGAGGTCGATGCCGGTCAACTGCTCGGCGCGGCGCACCCGGTAGCGCAGGGTGTTGGGGTGGATGTGCAGGGCGTCCGCGGCCACCCGGACCTCGCCGAGCGCGTCCAGCCAGGCCAGCACCGACTCGGCCAGCCGGGTGCCGTGCCGGCGGTCGTACTCGGTGAGCGCGGTGAGCCGCGGGTCGCGCAGGCCGGTGCGCTCCTGCAGCAGCGCGACCATCTCGCTGACCAGTACCTCCGCCTGGACGTCGATCAGTGCCGCGACGTCGAGGTCCACGCCGCCGCGGCCCATCGCGTCCAGGATGCGGTCCGCCTGCGCGCGGGAGTCGGGCACCTGGGCCAGGCCGTCGACGGTCGCGCCGATCGCCGCGCGCAGCGTGACACCGAGGTGCTCCCGGGCCGCCGTGACCACCTCGGAGGCCCAGCCGCGCACGGTCGTCATCGGCAGGCCCGGCGGCAGCTCGGGCAGCAGCACGTACACCCGGGACTCGATCGGGGCGAGCAGCGCGGTGCGGTGCCGGGCGGCGGTGTGCACCGAGATCAGGCCGGTGACGTCGGAGCGGTGCAGCGCCTCGGTGGTGTGCGCGCCGTACGCCAGTACGGTGGCCGGGCGGCGCAGGTCCAGGCCGAGGTGGGTGGCGAGGGACTGGGGGCCGGTGGAGCCCTCCAGCAGGCCGGTGAGCAGCGTCTGGGTCAGCCGGACGTCGGCGGACAGCTCCCGGCGGCGGCGCACCAGCTGGGCGGCCGCGACGCGGGCGGCGCCGACCAGCGCCTGCTCGGCCAGCGGGGCCAGCGGCTGCGCGCCCTCCTGCACCCAGATGGTGCCGAGCGGCTGCGCCCCGGCCCGGATGCCGACGGCCAGGCGGCGGCGCAGGCCGAGCTCGGGGTGCGGCTCGACCGCGATCGGGGCGTCCGAGCTGCGCAGGTGCTGGAAGATGCCCCACTCGCGGAGCTTGGACAGGTACGGCTCCGGGCCCTGCCAGCCGAGGATGGAGAGCCGGCGCAGGTCGTCGACCTCGTCGGAGTCGGAGGAGCGGGAGTAGGCCAGCACCCGGCTTGAGGTGTCCTCGATGGAGACGATGCCGTTGGTGAGCACGGCGACGGTCTGGGCGAGGGAGAAGAGGTCGCCCGCGTTGGGCTCGGGGGAGCCGGGCGCGTCCGGCGCGTCCGGGCCGGCGATGATCGCCCGGGCCAGCGAGTCGAGGTGCTCCCAGCGGGTCTCCCGGCGCACCGAGAGCAGGGCCACGCCCGCGTCGGTGGCGGCCTCGCGCAGCGCGTCGGCCTGGCCGGGGCCGTCCAGCTTGACCGCGACGGCGGCGGCACCGGCCCGGCCGGCCGCGCGCAGGGCGGGGAGGGCGGCGCGGCCGCGGGCGCCGATCGCGAGGACGAGTTCGCCGGGGGAGGCGGTCGGCGGGTCCTCCGGGTCGAGGATCGCGACGTCGCGCACCGGGACGTCCAGGCCCAGCGGGGCGGCCTGCAGTTCGACCAGGGGTTCGCCGAGGGACATCAGCAGTTGACGGAGCGGCAGGCCGGGTGTGCTCACTCAGGCCTCCTTCATCCGCTCGGACAATGCCGTGTGGTTGATTTTAGCCGGACGGACAGAGTCGTGGTTCGTCGATCCTGAATAGTTGACTCTGACTATCCGAGAATGGATAGTCAGTACTGACCAAGTGATGAGGAACGTTCTCATGGCGAAGCGACGCAAGGTGTCGAACCCGCTGGCCCTCGCGGTCCTGGCCGAACTCGGAGCCGAGCCGATGCACCCGTACGAGATGGGGCGACGGCTCAAGGAGCACGGCAAGGACCGCAACATCAAGTACAACCGCAGCTCGCTCTACATGGTCGTGGAGCAACTGCGGAAGGCCGGGTTCGTCGCCGAGCAGGAGACCGTCCGCGACACCCAGCGGCCGGAGCGCACCGTCTACGCCCTCACCCCCGAGGGCCAGACGGAGCTCCTCGACTGGATGCGCGAATGGATCGCCGAACCGCAGGAGGAGTACCCGGCCTTCGGGGTCGCCCTCTGCCTGCTCGTGGTGCTCCCGACCGAGGAATCGGCCGACCTGCTCGGCCGGCGGCTGGAGGCGCTGGACGCGCGGATCGACGACTCGCGCGCCCAGCTGCGCAAGGCCGTCGAGATGGACGTCCACCCGATGTTCGTCGTCGAGGAGGAGTACGCCCTCGCGTTGCTGGAGGCCGAGCGCCGCTACACCGAGAACCTCATCGGACAGATCGGGGAGCCGGACTTCAACCGGACCCTGCAGGAATTCATGAGGAGCCTGGAATGAGCACCACCGGCACCACCGGCACCACTGGCACCACCGGCAACACCGGCAACACAGGGACCGCCCGGAAGGCGCTGGTCATCGGCGGCGGCATCGCCGGACCGGTGATGGCGCTGGCACTGCGCAAGGCCGGCATCGAGCCGGTCGTCTTCGAGGCGTACGGCAGCTCCGCCGAGGGCGTCGGCGGCACCTTCATGATCGCCCCCAACGGGCTCGGCGCCCTGGCCCTCGTCGGCCTGGAGGAGGAGGTCGGCCGGATCGGGCAACCCGTCGGGCCGATGGTGATCGAGGACGGCAAGGGCGGCGTGCTGGCCGAGTTCTCCGGCCTCGCCGACCTGCCGCGCGGCCGGCTGATGCGCCGCGCCGAGCTCTACGAGGTGCTGCAGCGGCGGCTGCAGGAGACCGGCGTCGAGGTGCACTGGGGCAAGCGGCTGGTCGGCGCCGAGGAGGGCACCGACGGGGTCACCGCCCGGTTCGCCGACGGCAGCACCGCCACCGGCGACCTGCTGATCGGCACCGACGGCACCCGCTCCACCGTCCGCACCCTGATCGACCCGGCCGCGCCCGCCGCGCAGTACACCGGACTGCTCGGCGTCGGCGGCTACAGCTCCCACCGGCTGCCCGGCCGGGCCGGACGCGGCGAGTCCGTCCACTTCGCCAACGGCGCCCGCGCCTTCTTCGGCTACTGGGGCCTGGCCGACGGCAGCGGCACCGCCTGGTTCAGCAACATCCCGCAGCCCGAACCGCTGGCCCCCGAGGAGGCCCGCGCCGTCGGCATGGCGGAGTGGCTGCGCCGCTGCCGCGAGCTGCACTCCGACGACGTGCCCGCCCGCGAGGTGCTGCGGATGGCGAACGTGGAGACCATGGACGTGTTCCCCCGGCTGGAGATCATGCCGTCCGTGCCGCGCTGGTACCGCGGCCGGATGGTCCTCGTCGGGGACTCGGTGCACGCCCCGTCCAACAGCTCGGGCCAGGGCGTCTCGCTGGCCGTCGAGAGCGCCGTCGAACTCGCCCGCTGCCTGCGCGACCTGCCCGACCACACCGCCGCCTTCGCCGCGTACGAGGCGCTGCGCCGGCCCCGGGTCGAGAAGATCGCCGCCGACGCGGCCCGCACCAACAGCCAGAAGTCCTCCGGGCCGGTCGGGCGGATGATGTTCCGGCTGGTCGCGCCGATCGCGATGCGGACCTTCATGAGCCCCGAGAAGATGCTCCGGCCGGTGCACGGCTACCGGATCGACTGGGACCGCCGGGTGGCCCCGGTCGCCCTGGACGGCACGGGTGCGGGCGCGACGGGCCGTCACGGGCGGGACAAGCGCGCGGCCTGACCGCGGGCGTGGGGCCGACCGTGACCGCGGCGTGACCCCCTTCGTCGGGCCGGACAACGCCGTACGGGGGAATTTAGCCGCCCGGCCAATCAAGTGGGTCGGTGGCCAGGAATAGCGTTCGTGCTGTGGCCGGCGTGCGACCCGCGCCGGCAATCCCCCCGCATTGAACGAAGGAGAGCGTGCGCTCTATGGACGCTGTGACCCAGGTCCCCGCGCCGGTGAACGAGCCGGTCCACAGCTACGCCCCCGGGAGCCCCGAACGGGCCCGTCTGGAGGCCAAGCTGAAGGAGCTGGGCGGCCAGGAGCCGGTCCAGCTGACCATGACGATCAACGGTGAGCGCCGGATGGGCGGCGGCACCGAGATCCACGTCGTCCAGCCGCACAACCACGCGGCTCGGCTCGGCACCCTGCGCAACGCCACCCAGGCCGACGCGCAGGACGCCATCGACACTGCCCTGGCCGCTGCCCCGGCCTGGCAGGCGCTCTCCTTCGACTCCCGCGCCGCGATCTTCCTCAAGGCCGCCGACCTGCTGGCCGGCCCCTGGCGCGAGACCCTGGCCGCCGCCACCATGCTCGGCCAGTCCAAGACCGCGCAGCAGGCCGAGATCGACACCCCCTGCGAGCTGGTCGACTTCCTGCGCTTCAACGTGCACTTCGCCCGCCAGATCATGGCCGAGCAGCCGATCTCCTCGGACGGCGTGTGGAACCGCAGCGACCACCGCCCGCTGGAGGGCTTCGTCTACGCGATCACCCCGTTCAACTTCACCGCGATCGCCGGCAACCTGCCGACCGCGCCCGCGCTGATGGGCAACGTGGTGCTGTGGAAGCCGTCCCCGACCCAGCAGTACTCCGCGCACCTGCTGATGCAGCTGCTGGAGGAGGCCGGCCTGCCCAAGGGCGTCATCAACATGGTGACCGGCGACGGCCTGGCCGTCTCCGACGTCGCGCTGAAGCACCCGGCGCTGGCCGGCATCCACTTCACCGGCTCCACCGCCACCTTCCAGCACCTGTGGCGCGAGGTCGGCACCAACATCTCGCAGTACCGCACCTACCCGCGGATCGTCGGCGAGACCGGTGGCAAGGACTTCCTGGTCGCCCACCCGTCGGCCGACCCGAAGGTCCTGAAGACCGCGATGACCCGCGGCGCCTTCGAGTTCCAGGGCCAGAAGTGCTCCGCGCTCTCCCGCGCCTACGTCCCCGCCTCGCTGTGGGCCGGGCTGAAGGACGAGTTCGCGGCCGAGGTCGAGGGCCTCACCATGGGCGACGTCACCGACCTGTCCAACTTCATGTCGGCCGTCATCGACGACCGCGCGTTCGCCAAGAACAAGGCAGCGATCGACCGCGCCCAGGCGGACTCCTCCGTGGAGGTCCTCGCCGGCGGCACCTACGACGACTCGGTCGGCTACTTCGTCCGCCCGACCGTCCTGGTCTGCCAGGACCCGGCGAGCGAGTACTTCAAGGACGAGTACTTCGGCCCGATCCTGGCCGTGTACGTCTACGAGGACGAGAAGTACGACGAGATGCTGGCCCAGATGGAGTCGGTGTCCCCGTACGGCCTGACCGGCTCGATCATCTCCCAGGACCGCGCGGCGGCCCAGGACGCGATGCACAAGCTGCGCTTCGCGGCCGGCAACTTCTACATCAACGACAAGCCGACCGGCGCCGTCGTCGGCCAGCAGCCCTTCGGTGGCGGGCGTGCCTCCGGCACCAACGACAAGGCCGGTGCCAAGCAGAACCTGGCGCGCTGGACCTCGACCCGCTCGGTCAAGGAGACCTTCGTCCCGCCGACGGACTACCGCTACCCGCACATGGGCTGACACGCCCCGTGCCGACCACACGGCTCGTCCAGTAGCCACCGGTCACCCGCGACGCCCGGCCCCGCAGCCGGGCGTCGCCCCGCCGGGGCGGCGGCCCCCCCCCCCCCCACCCCCCCCCCCCCCCCGCGGCCCCCCCCCGGCACACCCCCGCCCTGGGGGCACCTTCGGCGGGTCCGCCCTATAGCGGGCCACCCGGGGCCCCCGGGG
>NZ_JBEOUW010000010.1:0-55279 GCF_040303045.1 Kitasatospora sp. NPDC096140 | reverse complement strand
CGCCCCGCCCCCGCGCCCCCGCCCCCCCCCCCCCGCGCCGCCGCCCCCCCCCCCGCCGGGGCGGCGGCCCCACCCACCCGAACCGCCGCCCCGGCCCTTCTGCCACCCTTGGAAACACCAGCTCCAGGAGTCACGATGCTCCGTTCCGCCCTTCTCGCGGCCTCCCGGTCCCCGCAGGTCCGCACCGTGGTCGAGAAGTTCCCCCCGACCCACGCGATAGTCGAGCGCTTCGTCGCGGGCGAGGCCCTCGACGACGCGGTCACCGCCTGCGACGACCTGGTCGCCACCGGTCGCAAGGTCACCCTGGACCACCTCGGCGAGGACACCCAGGACGCCGCCCAGGCCGCCGGCACCGCCGAGGCGTACGAGCACCTGCTCAAGGCCCTCAAGGAGACCGGCCTGGCGGCCGGTGCCGAGGTGTCGGTCAAGCTGTCGGCCGTCGGCCAGTTCCTCCCGGTGGACGGCGAGAAGATCGCGCTGGAGAACGCCCGCCGCATCTGCGAGGCCGCCGCCGACGCGGGCACCACGGTGACCCTCGACATGGAGGACCACACCACCACCGACTCCACCCTCGGCATCGCGCGCGAGCTGCGGGCGGACTTCCCCTGGCTGGGCGTCGTGCTCCAGGCCTACCTGCGCCGCACCGAGGCCGACTGCCGCGAGTTCTCCGGCCCCGGCTCGCGCGTGCGCCTGTGCAAGGGCGCCTACAAGGAGCCCGAGGCGGTCGCCTTCCAGGGCAAGCACGAGGTCGACCTCGCGTACGTCCGCGCGCTGAAGATCCTGATGGCCGGCGAGGGCTACCCGATGATCGCCTCGCACGACCCCAACATGATCAAGATCGCCGGTCAGCTGGCCGAGTGGAACCACCGCACCCGGGACTCCTTCGAGTACCAGATGCTCTACGGCATCCGCCCCGAGGAGCAGCTGCGCCTCGCCGGCGAGGGCAACACGATGCGCGTGTACCTCCCGTACGGCGAGGAGTGGTACGGCTACTTCATGCGCCGCCTCGCCGAGCGCCCGGCCAACCTGACCTTCTTCCTGCGCGCCATGGCCACCCGCAGCTGACCCCGGCGCCACCGAACGGACGGCCCGCACCCCTGACGGGGGGTGCGGGCCGTTTTCGTGGTTTCCGGAGTCCGTGGTTCTAGAGGAAGTCCTTGGTGTCCAGGTCGAACCCGAAGGGGGCGGGGATCGTGAGCGGTTCGCCGAACGCGGCGAGGTGGACCTCGGTGTACTCCTCGCGGTGAGGGGCGCTGAAGAGGCTGACCTGGGACTTCTCGCGGTCGATCAGGAGATAGAGCGGGATGCCGGCGCGGGCGTAACAGTGCCGCTTGGTGATGCGGTCCTGGTCGGGCCTGCTCGACGTGACCTCGGCGACCATGGCGACGCCGTCGGGCTCCATCCACGGCGCGGCGCCGCGGAAGAGGCGAAGCTCCTCGGGGGCGAACGTGACATCGGGGATGACGTGATTCGGCGGGTGGGGAGTGCCGGCGGCGAGGCGAAGGCCCTTGTGCTGCGACATCTGCATCTCGGTGGCCGACTCGTGCCACACCTGATCGGCCAACTCGCTGCGGAGGTGGGCGTGATGGCCGTCACCGGGTGGTTCGATGAGGATCTCGCCTTCGAGGAGTTCGGCGCGGAGTCCTTCAGGGGTGTCGAGATCGAGAAACAGTTCGAGGAGGATGGCGCTATCGGTCGCGTCCATGGAAGTCCTCTCGTTCCGGCTTGCGCGCAGCCTATTGGGTTCGATGATGTGTCGGGCGGGTTCGCGTGAAGATCACTCGATGGCGTGGTTTTCTGGTGAACTGGGCTTTTGGTGGGAGGAGTTGGGGATGCTGAAGGAGTTCGCGGGGCTGTCGACGCCGTTGGTGGCGGATGCGTGTGTGCGGCTCGGGGTGGGGTTGCGGGCGGCGCCGGTGGGGGTTCGCGGGGTGGCCGAGGGGAGCCGGGCGGCGGGACGGGTGCTGCCGGTGCGGCACTACGGGAGCGTGGACGTCTTCCTGGAGGCGTACGGGACCGCCCGGGAGGGGGACGTCCTGGTGATCGACAACGGCGGGCGGACCGACGAGGCCTGCATCGGGGACCTCGCGGTGCTGGAGGCGCGGGCCGCCGGGGTGGCCGGGATCGTGGTGTGGGGGCTGCACCGGGACACGCCCGAGCTGCTGGACATCGGGCTGCCGGTGTTCAGTTACGGCGCCCTGCCGCTCGGGCCGATGCGGCTGGACGAGCGGGAGCCGGAGGCGCTGCTCTCGGCGCGGGTCGGGCCGCACGCGGTGACCGCCGGGGACGTGGTGTTCGCCGACCCGGACGGGGTGCTGTTCGTCCCGGCCGGCCGGGTCGAGGAGGTGCTGGAGGTGGCGGGCGCGATCGCCCGGACCGAGCGCGCGCAGGCCGATCGGATCGCCTCCGGGGACACGCTGCGCCGGCAGACCGCCTTCGACGACTACCTGGAGCGCCGCGCCGCCGACCCGTCGTACAGCTTCCGGCAGCACCTGCGGCGGGTCGGCGGGGCGATCGAGGAGTAGCGGCGGCGGGGCCGAGCCCGGGACAAGTCCCTTACAGGGGGCGGTACATGACGTGCAGGCCGACGTAGCCGTCGACCGGGTGGCGGAAGGCCTCGGGGACGGTGCCGACGATCTCGAAGCCCAGCGACTCGTAGAGCTTCACGGCGTGGTGGTTGTTGGCGACCACCGCGTTGAACTGCATGGCGCGGAAGCCCGCCCGGCGGGCCCAGTCGAGGGTGTGCTCGACCAGGGCCCGCCCGATGCCCCTGCCGTGGTGGGCCGGGTCGACCAGGTAGCTGGCGCTGGCGACGTGCGAGCCGTTGCCGGGCCGGTTGCGGTTCATGTTGGCGGTGCCGACGATCCGCCCGTCGTCGTCCACCGCGACCACCGTCCGGTTGGGGGCGGCGAGCAGCCACCACTTCCGGCCGAGCTCGGAGGGCATGTCGAGGGGGTAGGGGAAGGTCTCGCCGGCGGCGACGACGGTCCGGAAGAACGGCCAGATCTCGGGCCAGTCCTCGGGGGTGGCTTCGCGGATGAGCATCCGACAAGCATGATCCACAGCACCGGGCCGGGCCAGTGGTTTTCCGCGGGATGCCCGGGCCCCGCCCGGCGGCCGGCGGGTCAGCCGCCGAGGACGGCGTTCTCGACGACGGCGGCGGCGTTGGCCTGACCCCGGGCGTTCGGGTGCACCAGCGCGTACTTCAGGGGGAGGATGCTGGTCAGCACGCCGTCCAGCCAGTGGTCGGCGTCGCAGACGCTGTGGCCGGCGGTGGTGGGGTAGAGGTCGACGAAGGTGTCGCCGTGGGCGGCGGTGGTGCGGGCGATGGCCGCGTTGAGCGGCTCGACGATCGCGGTGCGGGCCCAGGCGAGGTCGCCGGTGGTGAGGGTGGCGAACTGGCGCAGGTCGCCGTAGGTGCAGAGGTTGATGTCCTCGGGGACGAGGTGCGGGTAGCCGACGGTGAGGACCTTGGCGAACGGGGCCTTGGCGTGCAGCGCGGTGAGCATCCGGTAGTAGGCGTCGCGGAGCCCGGCGAGGCGGCCGGGCAGGCTCGCGTCGTACGCGTCCTTGCAGGGGGTGCCCTGGCCGAGGTGGGTGGCGCCGAGTTCGATGCAGTTCTTGAGGATCTCGGCGAAGCCGAGGTCGTTGCCGCCGATGCCGACGGTGATCAGGTCGGTGGCCGGGCCCGCGGCGTCGATCTGCGGCGGGACGGGCGGGTAGGGGGCGTTCGGGTCGGAGCCGAGCGGCGGGAGCGGGCGGCCGAGCGGGGAGAGCTTGGTGGCGTCGACGTTCTCGGTGGTGGCGCCGCTGCAGCTGACGTTGTGCTGGTCGACCAGGGAGCCGAGGTCGCGACGGGCGATCTCGGGGTAGGACCCGACGGTGCGGGCGCAGCCGTCGACCGGCTCGGTCTCGGCGCCGGTGGCCTCGATGACGCCGGCGGTGTACGAGTCGCCCATCGCCACCCAGCTCAGGGCCCGGGCGCGGGCGGACGGCTTGGCGGCGGCCTGGACGGCGGTGGGCGTGGTCAGTCCGGCGGCGAGGACGACGGCGGTGCCGGCGACGGCGAGGCGGGACGGGAAGCGTGGCACGGTCTCTCCTCAGCGAGTGCGGGGGAGAGTGCGATTCACCCCCCTGAGAGTCAATCGAGCCGGTGCGTGGACGACTTGATGCCTCAGGAGGGTGAATTCGCGGGCGCGGGCATGACTAGAGCAGCGCGGCGGCGGGCTCGATCATCGCGCGGGCGGTCTTGCCGTCGACGTACTCGCCGAGCGCGGTCATCTCCCACTCGCCGCCCGGGCGGCGGACCAGCTTGCACATCACCACGCCGGTGCGGGGCTCGGAGTGGGTGAGGTCGAAGCGGACCAGTTCCTCGTTGGTGCCCGCGTCCAGCAGGCGGCAGTAGGCGTTCTTCACGTCCGTGAACTTCTGGCCGGAGAAGGAGTTGACGACGAAGACCAGCCCGTGGACCTCGGCCGGCAGGCCCTCCAGGTGCACGGTGATCATCTCGTCGTCACCGTCGCCGCCGCCGGTGAGGTTGTCGCCGGAGTGGGCGATGGCGCCGTTGAAGATGTTCAGCTTCATGAACCAGGCCGTCTCCAGCCGCTTGTGGCGGGCGTCGAAGGCGAGGCAGGAGGCGTCCAGGTCGACGCTGCGGCCGCGGCCGGCGGGCTCCCAGCCGAGGGCCATCCGGACGGAGGAGAGGAAGGGGCGGCCGTTCTTGATCAGGGAGACGGAGCTGCCCTTGACCAGGCTGACCCGGCCCTTGTCCAGGGTGATCTTCGCCGGCGCGGCCGGGGCGGGGGCCGGGGGCGTGGCGGGCGGCGCCGGCGGGAGCGGGGGCAGCGCGTGGGAGCCGGTGGCGATGGCGATCCGCGGGTCGACCGCGGCGGCGGGCGGCGTTGCGGGCGCCGCCGGGGGAGCGGGCGGGGCCGTCGGCGGGGTGGGGAGCTGGACGGTCGGGTCCGCAGCCTGCGGGGTGCTCGGGGCGGGGGCCGCGGGGGCCGCGGGGGCCGGGGGGGCCGGGGCGGCCTCGGCGGCCGGGGTGTCCTCGACGCTGACGCCGAAGTCGGTGGCGATGCCCGCGAGGCCGTTGGCGTAGCCCTGGCCGACGGCGCGGACCTTCCAGGCGCCGTTGCGGAGGTAGACCTCGACCACGATCAGCGCGGTCTCCACGCCGAGCGGGGGCGGGGTGAAGGTGGCCAGGACCTCGCCGCTGTCGGCGTCCCGGACGGTGGCGGTGGGCTCCGTCCCGGCGAAGGTGGAGACCTGGTCGGCGGGGCTGGCGGTGACCACGATCTTGGTGATGCCGGCCGGGACGGCCCGGGTGTCGACGGTGATCGCGTCGGGGGTCCCGGCGGCGGCCGGGCGGTGGCTGACACCGGGGCCGTTCGGGGCGTTGAAGAAGACGAAGTCGTCGTCCGAGCGCACCTTCCCGGCGTCGGTCAGCAGCAGGCCGGAGACGTCCAGCGCCTTGGGCGCGGTGACCTCGACGGTCACTCGCGCGGCGGTCAGCGGTGCGTTGCCGCCTTGGGTCAGGACGGTGGGCACGGACTCCTCCTCGGGTGCGGAACGACGGCCCCGGGCGGGGGCCGTTGGGGGCGCCCGGCCGGGTGGTGCCCACAGTAACGAACGAGGGTGCGGGGATGCGCCCGTCCGGGCAGGTCAGCTGTCGGATCGTCGGACTGTTGGAACGTTGTAACAACGGGCTGTCGGCCGGGCGGCCGCGGCGACCGGCCGGACCGGGCCGAGGGCGGGGCGTCAGCGGGGCGCGGGGACCTGCGGACCGGCCGGAGTGCCCGGAGGCCGAGGTGCGGCGGGCAGGGGAAGGGCGGGGCCGAAGGTGCCGAGCGTGGCGACCGCGCGCGGGTGGCCGAGGGCGAAGGCGGAGGCACTCCAGCTCTCCGTCGGGGCCGACTTGCGGACCGCCGACGGGTCGGCCGCGGCCGGACGGGCGCCGCGCACCCCGAAGGTGTAGTGGCCCGGTCGGACGTCGGTGCCGGGCGGCGTGGTGAAGCGGTACACCAGGGTGCCGCGTTCCTGCTGGACGGTGACCACGGCTCCGGGCAGGTCGGTCCAGGCGGTGCCGGGGCCGGCGGCCGAGTCGCCGGGGACGAGCCGGAACTCGGCCTGCAGGGCGGTGACCGACTCGGTCACGGTGAGCCCCAGCTCGTGCCGCAGGCCGTCGCGGCCGAGCGGCGAGACCAGGGCGACGCCGGACAGGGCGTGGTCGGCGCTCGGGTCCGGGTCGACCGGGTCGGGCACGACGGGAACGGGCGCCGTGGGAGCGGGTGCGGTCGGGTCGGGCGCGGTGGGGCCGGGGGCACCCGTCGCCGTGCCGGTGTCGCCGCCCGGGTCGGTCGCGGTGGGCGGCACGGGGTGGGTCGGTCCGGTGGGCTTGAGGCCGGGCCGGTTCGGCGGCCGGTCGTCGGTGGGCCCGCCGACGGGCTGCTCGGTGGGCGGGGTCGGGGCGACGGGCGAGGGTCCGCCCGGCGCCGGTGCGCCGGGCTGACCGCTCGGCTCGCTGCCCGCGAGCTGGGTGCCGGAGGGCTGCGCGTCCTGTCCGGCGGCGGTCCGGCCACCGGTCGGGTCGCCCGGGTGTGCGGAGCGCTCGGTGGGGGTGGCCAGGACGGGTGCCGCTCCCGAGGGGTGGGCCGAGGGGCGCGTGGGCGGGTGCGCCGGCTGCCGGGCGGCGGACGGCCCGCCGGAGGCCGGGCCGGCCGTGGGCGTCGACGCGGAGACCGCCTCGGCCTGGTCGGTGGCCCCCGGGGTGGGCGGCGGGGTGGAGCCGACCCGGGCCACGCCGGCCCGACGGCCGATCCCCTGCTGCTCGTTGAGCAGGAGGGTGGTGGCGATGCTGATGCCGACGACGGTGGACATCGCCATCGCGGCGCCGGAGAAGCGCAGGGTGGGCAGGCGGAGCCGGCCGCCGAACGGACGCGGTCTACCGTGCCGGCCGTTCCGGCCGTGCCGCTCGGGCTCGTGCCGCACGTCCTGCGTGGTGTCCTCGCGCACAGCCACCGGACCCCTCCCTCCCCGAAGTCGCCGTCGCGTCGCCGTATTCTCCCACGCGCGACCGCCGGGCCCGGCTCCGGCCGCCGCGGGGGGCCGTTTCCGCCGCGGGCCCGCGTCGGGGAGGGGGAGAGCGTACCAGCGGGCGGTCACACCGTGGACGGCTTCCATCCATTTCGTGGACATCCGTTCGATGTACGGAAGTTGACGCTCCGTCCGACAAGCGCCGTAAGGGCCGGTTGCCCCGGACGGGGGTTATTGCAACCCCCTTGCAACCCTTGCCGCCCGGCCCGGGGTGGCGCAGGCTGAGTGCATCCCACGCCGTCCCGGAGAGACCGTCATGCCGCCCGACCCGCTGTCCGCAGCCTCCAGTGCACCCCTCGCCGCCACCCCCACGGGCGGCGATGGGGACGGCTCCACCGCCGCTCCGGCGGCGGTGGAGGAGGTGCTGACCCTGCGGATCTCGCTGGGTGAGGAGGTCGTCGGCGAGGTGCGCACCCGGTTCCGGTTCGACGCCGTCCGGCCGTACGAGGTGCTGCTGACGTTCCACCTGGGGCGGCCGGACGAGGCCGACTGGGTGTTCTCGCGCGAGCTGCTGCGCGACGGCCTGCGCTCGTTGAGCGGCCAGGGCGACGTCAAGCTGTGGCCGGCGTACTGCCCCTGCCACGGTTCGACCCTGCACCTGGCGCTCGAATCCCCGCACGGCAGTGCCCTGTTGGAGGCCTCCAAGCCCCGGGTGCAGGCCTGGCTGGACCGGACGTACGCGCTGGTCTCCGAAGCGCAGGAGCGCGACTGCGGCCCCACCGACGCCGACCTGGCCGCGCTGCTCGCGGGCGGCTGACGGGCGGTCGGCGGTCGGCGGTCGGCAGCCGGTGGCGGGCCTCAGCAGCCGAGCGGGGCGTCCCCGGGGGCGCGCGGCGGCGGGACGGGTGCCGCGCCGGGCAGCCGTGCGCTCCCTGCCGCCAGTGCGGTCCGCAGCCTCCGGACGGCCGGGGCCGAGGAGGACGGCAGCAGGTCGTACGGGTCGTCCGGCCCCTCCACCGTGACCAGCACCGACTCGGCGATCCGGTACGGCCGGTGGGCCAGCAGCCCGCCCAGGTAGCGGCGCAGCCGGGACAGCTCGGCGCGGACCGTCACTGTCCGCCCCGCGTCGCCGAACAGCGCCTCGGCGAGCTGGGCGGCGGTGCTGCCCTCGCGTCCGGTGGCGAGCAGGAGCAGCAGTTCGGCGTGGCGCGGGCTGAGCGGGTGGGACCAGCTGCCGGCCGCGCCGCGGACGGACAGCTCGGGGCGGTCCGGCCGGCGCAGGTCGAGCCGGAGCCGGGCGCCCTCGGACTGTTCGGCGTCGACCGGGCCGGTGCCGTCCTCGCCGGGTGGCCGGACCGGGCGCACCAGCCAGCCGTCGGCGAGCGGTTCCAGCACGCACTCGCCGAGGCCGGGCACCCAGTGCACCGCGGCCGGTGCCCAGCCCTCGCTGGGCACCCGCAGCCGGTCGGGTGGCGGCAGCCCGGCCGCGGCGGCGGTCCACCCGGCCGCGTCCACGACCAGGGCCGGGCCGCCGACCCGGGCGAGCATCGGGGCGGCCAGGGTGCGCAGCTGGTGCAGCGCCTCCAGCCGGTGGGCGCGCAGCTCGGTCTCGGCGAGCCGGGCGGCGGTGGCGGTGAGCTGGAGCAGGTAGGGGCGGATGCTGTGCGCGGGGCCGCTCAGGTTGACGGCGCCGACGAGACGTCCGGTGCCGGGGTCGTGCACGGGTGCGGCCACGCAGGTCCAGGAGTGGTGGCTGCGCAGGTAGTGCTCGGCGGAGTGGACGTGCATCGGGCGCCGGGCTCGCAGGGCGACGGCGATGCCGTTGGTGCCGACGCTCTCCTCGACCCAGCGGGCGCCGGTGATGAAGCCGATCCGGTCGGCGCTGCGGCGCAGGCCGCGCTCGCCCTCCTGCCAGAGCACGTGGCCCTCGGCGTCGGCGATGGCGAGGATCAGCGGGACGGCGCCGGTCGGTTCCAGCAGGGTCTGCCGCAGGACTGGCATGACTGCGTCAAGCCCGCTGGCGCGGCGGCGCTGTTCGACTTCGGCCGGGCCGAGCAGGACGGTGGCGGCGCCGGTGTCGGGGTCGAGTCCGAGCCGGCGCAGCCGGGCCCAGGAGTCGCCGATCTCCGGGCGGGGTTCGAGCAGGCCGGGGGCGCCGCCCTCCTCCGGGGACGGTCCGGTGAGCTCCCGGGCGGCGGCGTCGGTGAGGGTCCGCTCGTGGACCTTGGCCAGCTCCGTCGCGGTCGGCGGGGTGCGGCGCTCTGGTCGTCGGGACTGCCGTCCGGTCTGCCGCACTCGTTCCGCTCCTCGCCGCCGTTCGAGGTCGCGCCGGGGCCGACGCGCTGACGAAAGCGTACGGGTGAGGTGGGCGCGTGGGGATGGGGTCTGCCAACTCGGCATACCGGGCGGTACGGCGGAGCGGCCCCGGGGCGCGGGCGGCGTCAGTGCCGCGCGCCCGTGCCCAGCTCGGCCGCCTCGACGGTGTGGTGCAGGTCGGCGGTGGCCTCCAGGGTGGCGCCGGTGCTCAGCGCCAGGCAGGCGGCCAGAGCCAGCGCGACGGCCCGCAGCCGGGCGCCGGGGGTGGCGGCCGGACGGGGCTGGAGCAGCGCGGCGACCCGGCGCGGGACCGGTCCGGAGTGGGCGGCGGCGGCCGCCCGGGGCCGGTCCGGCCAGGGGGAGCGGCTCGCGGCCAGGGCGGCCCGGCCGACCGCGCGGGCGGTCACGGTGCGGTCGCCGACCCGGGCCGCCGCCACCTCGTCGGCCCAGCGCTCCAGGTGGTACCCGACGGGCGCGCGCAGTGCCCGGAGCGCCGGATGGACGTGAGCGGCGTGCTCGGCCACGGCGAGGAAGACGTGGTGGCGGGCGGCCAGGTGGGCGCGTTCGTGGGCGAGCAGGGCGGAGCGCTCGGGCCCGTTCAGGGCGCGTAGCATGCCGGAGGTGACCACGATCCGGCCCGGTTCGCCGGGGCGGCCGGGGCGGCGCAGGCGGCCGGGCAGGGCGAAGGCGTCGGCGCGCTCGTCGTCCAGGACGCTGAGCAGGGGCTCGGCGGGCCACAGCAGGGTCGCCACCGTCGATCGGGCGGGGCGCGGGGGAGTCGCGGCCGACGGTTCGGCAAGCCCCGGCGTCGGGGTGGTGAAGCGTTCCGGGGTGCGCGCCCGGCGCACGGTGGCGCCTCGGGGGCGCACGTCCGGATGCCGGTCACCGGGCGGGAGGGCGGCCCGGGCCGTCCGCAGTTCCAGCCGGCGGCGGCGGGCCGTGCGCACCGCCAGCGCGGCGAGCACGACGAGTGCCAGGGCGGCCGCCGCGGCGGCGAGCGGGGCGTCCGGCGCGGCCGCGGTGAGCCACCGCAGCGAGAGGTGGCCGAGGGCGGCGACCGGCGGCAGCTGGAGCAGCCCGGCGGTGGCGAGCAGGCCGAGCGAGCAGAGGGTGCCGCCGGCCAGCACGGCGGTGCTGCCCGCCAGCGTCCAGGCGGCGGCCCGCGGGGGCAGGGACTCGGCGAGGCGGCGGGCCAGGGGTGCGGCCAGGAGGGGCAGCAGCAGCGGGGCCCAGACGGCGATCATCATCGGCCGGCCGACCCCCGGGGGTCCGGTCGCGGGTCGTCGCCGGCGGCACCGTCGCCGAGCAGGTCGCGCAGCAGCTGCTCGTCCTCGGCGGAGAGGTCGGACACGAAGCGGGCCAGCACGGTGGAGCGGTCGGCCTCGCGGCCCAGCTCGGTGTGCATTCGGCGGGCCGCCAGTCCGGCGGTGTCCTGGACGGTCGGGGTGTAGGCGTAGGCGCGGCCGGCCCGGGTGCGCTCGACCGTCCCCTTGTCGTGCAGCCGGGCCAGGATCGTCGCGATCGTGGTGCGGGCGAGGTCCCCGCCGAGCGCCGCCTGGACGTCCTGCGGCGTCATCGGCTGCCGGGCCGACCAGAGGGCGGCCAGCACCTCGGCCTCCAGCTCCCCGGCGGGCCGGCGGGCGGACGTTACGTCGGACATGGCGGCGTTTCCTCCAAGTTTCGTCTACAGTCATGTAGACCGTCTACGTGACTGTAGACGGTCGGGCGGGGGTCCGGCTCGTGAACCCACCGGTCCGGGCGCTCCCAGTGAACCGCCGACCGGGCGGGGTCCGCGGTGCACGGCCGACCCGGGCGGATCCGCTGCGAACCGATCGGTTCCGGGCGGATTCCGCCGTGAACCGCCCTCCAACGTACGGGAGGTCCGCCAGCCTTGCTTCAGTTCCCCGGCGATCCGGCCGTTCACCTCGCGGTGAACCCGCTGGACGCGTCCTCACTGCTCGCCGCCTTCGGCGCACTCGGCATCGCCGTCGTGCTCTTCGCCGAGACCGGCCTGCTCGTGGGCTTCTTCCTGCCCGGCGACTCGCTGCTGTTCACCGCCGGACTGCTCTGCGTGCCCGGAGCGACCCGGGGGCCGCAGCTGGAGCTCTGGCAGGTGCTGCCCGCCGCCCTGGTCGGGGCGCTGGGCGGCGCCCAGCTCGGCTACCTGATCGGCCGGCGCGGCGGCCGGGCGCTGCTGCGCCGCACCCGGCGCAAGAGCCTGCTGCAGGGCGTCGAACGGGCCGAGGAACTGCTGGCGAAGTACGGCCACGGCAAGGCGATCGTGCTCGCGCGCTTCATCCCGGTGGTCCGAACGGTGCTGAATCCGCTGTGCGGCGTGCTGGAGGTGCCCGTCCGCTCGTTCACCCGCTGGCAGGTCCTCGGCGGTGCGGTGTGGACGATCGGCGTGGTTCTCGCCGGGTACGCGCTCGGATCGTCCGTACCCGGGATCGACCGATATCTGCTGCCCGTCATCGGTCTGGTAGTAGTTGTCTCCGTGTTCCCCATTGTTCTCGAACTGTTCCGCGCCCGTAAGGCGCCACGTCACGGAGGTGACGCGTGATGCCCACCCGGGCCCTGGCCGTCTACGACGGCAGCGGCATCGACGGCAGCCTCTACACCCGGGTCAACGGGTGGGCGCAGTCGGCACCGCACTGGCTGGACGAGCTGATCAAGGTCTGGTCGGCGCTCGGCCTCGGACTGTTCGCACTCTTCATGCTCTGGGCGTGGTGGCGCGCACGCGGCGCCGACTCCGCGGTGATGGCCAAGGTGCTGGCCTCGCCGGTGATCGTGGTCCTCGCGTACGCCGTCAACTCGGTGTTCAAGGGGATCGTCGAGGAGGTCCGGCCCTGCGCGCAGATCCCCGGCAGCATCTCGCTGGAGACCTGCCCGGGCACCGGCGACTGGTCCTTCCCGAGCAACCACTCGGTGATCGCCTTCGCCGCCGCGGTCTCGCTCTGGTTCGTCAACCGCAGGCTCGGCTCGGTGGCCGTCCTGTTCGCGGCGCTGATGGCCGCCTCCCGGGTCTGGGTCGGCGTGCACTACCCGCACGACGTGGCGGTCGGCGCACTGGTCGGCCTGCTGGTCGCGGTGGTGCTGGCGCCGGTCGCCGGGCGCTGCGGACCGCTCGTGGACCGGATGCGCTCCGGCGCGCTGCGGCCGCTGCTCGGACCGGGACAGCCGCCGCTGGCGAGCCCCGAATACGCGGGGTACGGGGCGCCGCGGCACTGAGCACCCGACGGCGTCGCTCCCGCCGGATGCGGCGGCTGCCGATGACGCCGGTGCGGCGGCGCCGATTCCGCTGATTCCACCCGTTCCGCGGCCCTTGTCCGGCCGGGGCGGCGGGTAGAGCATGTGAGCCGGGCGTGGGGCCTCCTCGGAGGCGCCCGCCCGGCTCAGTCGTGCTCGGGGCGCGAAGGCGCCGGGCGTGCCAGCGGAGGGAGTGCCGTATGCCGTACAGACTCGACATCGCGCAGGGGGACTGGCCGGGCGACCTGCTGCACAAGGGCGTCGAGGGGCTGCTCGGGGAGGCCATGGTGCTCACCCTCGCCACCGCCGGCCACGAGCACGGGCCGCACGCCAACCTGGCCTTCTTCGCGTACGACGACGACCTCGTCCTCTACTTCGTCAGCGAGCGCTCCACCCGGCACAGCCACCACCTGGCCGAGGAGGCCCGGGCCGCCGCCACCGTCTTCCTGCCGCCGCCCGTCTTCGGCGAGCAGCTGCGCGGGCTGCAGCTGACCGGCGGCGCGGGCGAGGCCTGGGGGCGGCAGGCGGAGGCGGCGCTGGCCGCGTACCAGGGGCGCTACCCGTCCTTCGCGCAGGACGAGGACGTCCGGCGGCAGTTCCTCACCGGGGGCGGGGCGGCGGCGCTGTACCGCTTCCAGGTGGAGGAGCTGACGGCGGTGGACGAGCCGAACTTCGGCCGCCGCAACTACCTGCGGGCCCGGGTGGTCCGGTCCTAGGCACGCCGGGCCTCGCCGTCCGCGCCTCGCCGTCCGCGCCCCGAGCCTCTGCGCCTCTGCCAGCGTGCGCAGGCCCCCTGATCCGGTCCCGGCGCCGGGAACGCCGCGGAGCGGGAAGTCGGTACTTCCGACTTCCCGCTCCGGTGGGCGAGTCGAGCAGCCCGTCAGTCAGCCGACGGTCCGTCGGGACGCGGTCGTCAGTGGCTGCCCTTGAGGTTGAGCACGACCACCCCGACGATCACCAGCGCGATCCCCACCCACTGCAGCCGGCCG
This sequence comes from Kitasatospora sp. NPDC096140, assembly GCF_040303045.1. Taxonomy (NCBI): domain Bacteria; kingdom Bacillati; phylum Actinomycetota; class Actinomycetes; order Kitasatosporales; family Streptomycetaceae; genus Kitasatospora; species Kitasatospora sp. NPDC096140. The sequence continues at coordinate 41,693 of NZ_JBEOUW010000010.1, read as the reverse complement.
AGCGACTCGCCGAAGGCGACCACACCGATCCCGGCGACCGCCGCCGTGCCGGCCCCCGACCAGACCGCGTACGCGACCGAGACCGGGATGTGCTTGAGCGCGCGGCCGAGCAGCAGGAAGGAGAGCGCGTACCCGAGGCCGACCCCCAGGCTCGGCCAGAGGCGGGTGAACCCGTCGGTGAGTTTGAGGCAGCTGGTGGCGCAGACCTCGCTCAGGATGGCGAGGGCGAGCAGGACGTAAGGCATGTCGGGATCAAACCGCCGGAGCGGCGGTGAGCTTCCCGAGCAGCGCGAGATCGGCCTGCTCCAGGCTGGCGAGCAGCGTGATCCGCTCCCCGTCCGGCATCGGCGTGGCCGTGGACGGCACGGCGAGCACGGCGCAGCCGGCCGCGGTGGCGGAGGCGACCCCGGTCGGGGTGTCCTCGACGGCGAGGCAGACGGCCGGGTCCAGGCCGAGCCGCTCGGCGGCGGCGAGGTACGGGTCGGGGGCGGGCTTGGTGCGCTCGGTGTCCTCGGCGGCCAGGGTGACGGCGAACCAGTCGCGGCCGATGGCGGACAGCACCAGGTCGACGACCCGGCGCGGGGAGGCGGAGACCAGCGCGGTGGGCACCCCCGCGTCCCGCAGCGAGGCCAGCAGGGCGAGCGCGCCGGGGCGCGGCACCGTTTCGGCGGCGACCTTGCCGGCGAAGGACTCGCCCAGCCGGGCGGCGACCTCGGCCTCGTCGAGGGTGGTGCCGCTGACCCGGTGGAGGTGGGCGGCGGTGTGCTCGACGGCCTGGCCGAGCACCTCGGGGGCGTCCTGGTCGGTGAGCGGGTGGTGGAGTTCCGCGGCGATCTCGACGGCGGTCTGCCACCACAGCTGCTCGGTGTCGACCAGGGTGCCGTCCATGTCGAAGAGGACGGCGGCGGGCAGGGCGGCCCCGGCGGGGGCCGCGGTTCCGGTCACTACGGGTTCAGGCATGGCGGTACCTTCGGTGGTTCTCGAAGTCGGAGCAGGGACGTGCAAGGCTCTCAGGCCGGGCGGCGGTCCACCAGCACGGGGCGCTCGGGGAGGGTGAGCTCGGCGCGCGAACCGGCCGGCAGCGCGGCGGTGGCCTCGGTCGGCAGGTCGGCCTTCACCTCGGTGCCGTCGTCGAGGCGGACGGTGAGCCGGGTGACGGCGCCCAGGAAGGACGCGTTGACCACCAGGGCGGGGCCGTTCTCGGCGGGCGTCAGGTCGACGTTCTCCGGGCGGACCAGCACCTGCAGCTCGCCGTCGGCCGGGACCTCGCCGTCCACCGCGTGGCGGCGGCCGAGCACCTCGACGCCGTCCGAGGTGCGGGTGCACGGGATGCGGCTCATGGTGCCGACGAACTCGGCGACGAAGGCGGTGGCCGGCCGGCCGTACAGCTCGGACGGCGTGGCGCACTGCTCCAGGCGGCCCGCGCGCAGCACCGCGACCCGGTCGGCCATCGACAGCGCCTCCTCCTGGTCGTGGGTGACGAACAGGGTGGTGATGCCCAGCTCCTGCTGCAGGCGGCGGATCTCCTCGCGCAGCTGCAGCCGGACCTTGGCGTCCAGCGCGGACAGCGGCTCGTCGAGCAGCAGCACCCGCGGCTGCAGGGCGAGCGCGCGGGCCAGCGCGATGCGCTGCTGCTGACCGCCGGACATCTGGTGCGGGTAGTGCTCGGCGCGGTGCGGCAGGCCGACCAGCTCCAGCAGCTCCTGGGCGCGCTTGCGGCGGTCGGCCTTGCCGGTGCCGCGCATCCGCAGCCCGAAGGCGACGTTGTCCAGCGCGGTCAGGTGCGGGAAGAGGCTGTACGACTGGAACACCATGCCCGCGTCGCGCTTGTGCGCCGGGATCGCGGTGATGTCCCGGCCGTCGACCAGGACCTCGCCGGAGTCGTGCTGCTCGAAGCCGGCCAGGATGCGCAGCGCGGTGGTCTTGCCGCAGCCGGACGGGCCGAGCAGGGCGAGCAGTTCGCCCGGGTGGACGGTGAGGTCCAGGCCGTCGAGGGCGGTGGTGGCGCCGAACGAGCGGCGCAGCGAGCGGAACTCGACGGTGGCGCTGCCGGGGGCGAGCGCGACGCCGGTGACGGGGGCGGGGGCCGTGGTCATGGCAGGGAACTCCTGGAAAGCGGGGGGTGGTTCAGGACCGTACGGGCGGTGCGCTCAGGAGCGCGCGGTCTTGCGGCCGCGGCCGACGGCGGACATCAACAGCAGGACGAGCCAGACGATCAACAGGCTGAGCATGGAGACCGCGACGGACATCTGGCCGTCGCTCTTGCCGTTGGAGTTGATCCACACCGAGAAGGGGGCGAAGCCCAGGATCGAGGCGGTGGTGAACTCGCCGAGCACCAGGGCGACGGTGAGCACGGCCGCGTTCAGCAGCGCGCTGCGCAGGTTCGGCAGGACGACGGTGAACACCGCGCGCAGCCAGCCGGCGCCGCAGTTGCGGGCGGCCTCGACCAGGGTCACGACGTCCACGCCGCGCAGGCCGGCGTCGATCGCCCGGTAGGCGAAGGGCAGCGCCATCAGCACGTACGCGATGACCAGGACGATCGGGAACTGCGGGTCCTGGATCGCCACGATGGTCTGGAACAGCGGGGTGTCCTGCAGGTAGTCCGGGCCCCAGCGCAGCACGCCGATGATGCCCGTGGTGAGCGCGACCACCGGGACGACCAGCGGCATCGAGCACATCACCTCGATCACCGGGCGCAGCTTGGGCGCGCCGAGCCGGGCGGCGAGCATCGCCGGGACGAGCAGGAGCAGCAGCACCGCGACGGTGACGCCGGCCAGTTCGAGGCTGAGCACCAGGCTGTCGGTGAAGCCGGGGGCGTTCAGCAGCTCGGTGTAGGCGCGGAAGGTGGTGCCGCCCTTGTTGTCGTCGATGCTGAACCACAGCGAGGCGGCCATCGGCACGGCGAAGTAGACGCCGCAGAGCAGCAGGACCAGGCCGCGGCCGAAACGGATGCGATCGATCAGGCGAGCCACTTGGCACTCCGGCGCTGAAGGGGCAGGTACACGGCCATCACCAGGCAGGCGACCACGATCATGTCGAGGCCGAGGGCGAGGGCGAGGTTGCCCTGGCCGACCAGGACGTTGCCGGACAGCGCGTCGCCGATCTGCATCGAGATCAGCGGCACCGAACTGCCCACCATGGCCTCGGCGGTGGCGTACGCGGCGAAGGAGGCGCCGAACAGCAGCACGAAGCCGCCGAGCAGCGAGGGCAGCAGGACGGGCAGCGCGACGTGCCGCCAGTACTGCAGCGAGGTGGCGCCGTTGTTCTGGGCGGCCTCGCGCCACTGCACGCGCAGGCCCTCCAGGGCCGGCGTGATGGTGATGACCATCAGCGGGACCAGGAAGTAGAGGTAGACCACCGAGAGACCGGAGAAGGTGTAGAGGCTCCAGCCGTGCGCGGTCAGGCCGAGCTTCTTGGTGACCTCGCCGGAGTTGCCGAGGGTGGCGACGAACATGAACGCCAGCGGCACGCCGCCGAAGTTGGCGAGCACGCCGGAGGCCGACATCACCGCCTCGCGGAACATCCGGAACCGGGAGGTCGCCACGGCCTGGGCCAGCGGCAGGCCGACCACGGTGGCGATCAGCGCGGTCAGCAGCGAGAGCTTCACACTGCCCCACAGGGCCGTCCAGTAGGCGCCCTGGAGCGAGCCGGTGAGATTGTCGGTGGTGAAGGTGCCGCCGCCATCGGGTGCGTCCGAGGACGTGGTGAACGCGCCGATGGCGATCGCGACGGCGGGCAGGCCGAAGCCGATCACGAAGAACAGCAGCAGGGGGAGGGCGGCGAGCCACGCTCGGCCGCCGCCGCCCCGGCGCTTGCCGGAGCGGGGGGCCTTGGCCGTGCGGGCCGAGGCCGTGGTGGGGGTTGCGGGGCCGGGGGCGCCCCCGCCGCTCTGGGCGGCGGAGGCGGTGGCCGGCACCGGGGTGGGAGCCGTGGTCATCTCAGGTCAGCCCGCGATCGCCTTGGCCCAGTTCTCGGTCACGGTCTTCTTGGCCGCGTCCGTCTGGTCCTGGGTCGGGAAGGTGGTGAAGGGCTTCTCGACCGGCGGGAGCTTGGCGGCGGCGGCCGCGTCCAGGGTGCCGGCGGCCTTCATGGCGTCGAACAGGGCCGGGGTGGCGTAGCCACCGAGGAAGCCGTTCTGGCCCTGGGCGCTGTAGAGGTACTCCTCCCACAGGCGCGCGGCGGCCGGGTGCGGGGCGTCCTTGTTGATCGCCTGGTTGTAGTACTGGGCGTAGGAGCCGTCCGAGGGGATGGCCACCTGCCAGTCGATGCCCTTGTCCTTGAACTTGTCGGCGTAGCCGGCGTTCAGGTACGACCAGTCGATCGAGATCGGGGTCTCGCCCTTCTCGATGGTCGCCGGGGTGACCTCGACCGGGTTGAAGTTGCCGGCCTGCTTGACCTTGCCGAAGAAGTCGATGCCGGGCTGGATGTTGTCCAGCGAGCCGCCGTTGGCGAGCGCGGCCGCGTACACGGCGCCGAAGGCGGCGCCGGCCTTGGTCGGGTTGCCGTTGAGGGCGACCATGCCCTTGTAGTCGGGCTTCAGCAGGTCGGCGAAGGTCTTCGGGCAGACGGACACCTTCTTGGCGTCGCAGCCGATCGACATGTAGCCGCCGTAGTCGTTGTAGTGCCGACCGTCGGCGTCCTTCATGGTGGCCGGGATCTTGTCGAAGTCCGTCACCTTGTACGGGGCCAGCAGGCCCTGCTTGGCGGCGCTCAGCGCGAAGGCGGAGCCGAGGTCGACGACGTCGGGTGCGCGGTCCTGGCCCTTGCGGGAGGTGACCGCGTTGATCTCGTCCTGGCTGGAGCCGTCCGGGTTCTCGTCCTCGATCTCGATGCCGTACTTGGCCTTGAAGTCGTCCATCAGCTTGCCGTAGTTCGCCCAGTCGCGCGGCAGCGTGATGACGTGCAGCTTGCCCTCCTTCTTGGCGGCGGCGACCAGCGCGTCCATGCCGCCGAAGTCGGCGACCGAGGTGGCGGTCTTGGCGTTCTTGCCGCCCGCGGCGTCGCCGGACTTCGCGGAGGAGCCGGCGGAACCGCAGGCGGTGAGGGAGAGCGCGGCGGCGGTCAGGACGGCCGCGAAGGCGGCGGTACGGGCGCGGTGCACGGACACGGGTCAGTCTCCTGAGAAGGGGGAACTGCGAGTGGGCGTCTCGATCGGGGGATCTGGCGAGTGGCGGTCCGGAGTCGTCCGGCTTCGGGGGCTGTTCGGAACCGTCCGAGTTGACTAGCCAACTTCGCTGACGGAGGTAAGTACGCCGGAGCCCGGTGACGGGAAGGTGAACGGACGGCCCAGAACCGGGGTCGGCTACGGGAACGGTGGAATCCGGCCATCGGAGCGTGATCCGTTCGGTGCGATGCTTCGAAGGCGTAGCGGGATAGGGTCTGGCTGTCCGCGCCGGTACCGCTGCGCAGGACACCGCCCCAGGAGGGACATTGACTGACGTGGCAACCGAGCCCCAGCGCCCCGAGGCCGAGGGGCGCCCGGCCGCGAGAGAGCACGCCGGCACCGAGGAGCGTCCCGTCGGCGGGGACCGCCCCGCCGCGACCGGGGAGCGGGCCTCCGGCGCGCTGTACCGGAAGGTGGCCGCCGACCTGCGCGAGGCCATCACCACCGGCGCGTTCGGCGAGGCCGGCCGGCTGCCCGCCGAGGGCGCGCTGGCCGAGCAGTACGGCGTCTCGCGCGGCACGGTCCGTCAGGCGCTCGCGGTGCTCCGCTCCGACGGGCTGGTCACCTCCCGCCGCGGCACCCGCCGGGTGGTGCTCGGCGGCGCGCGGGTGCAGAGCTTCTCCGAACTGCTCAGCTTCACGCACTGGGCGTACTCCATGGGCGAGGAGCCCGGCGGCATCCTGGACTCGCTGGTGCGCCGCCCGGCGGACGCCGCCGAGCGCGAGCAACTGCGCCTGGAACCGGGCGCCGAGGTGTACGTGACGGTCCGGCTGCGGACGCTGTCCGGCACGCCGGTGATGGTCGAACGCACCGTCTACCCGCCGCGGGTCGGCGAGATCGTCGCCGAACTGCCGCCGGACGTGGTCTCGCACACCGAGGTGCTGCGCGAGCACGGCATCCTGTTCACCGACGCCGACCACACCATCGACATCGTCGCCGCCAACGCCGAGGACGCCCGGCTGCTCGGCTGCCGCCGCGGCGGCCCGCTGCTGCGCGAGCGGCGCCGGACCACCGACCCGACCGGGACCCCGGTGGAGTGGTCCCAGGACCGCTACCTGCCCGGGACGGTGGCGTTCAGCGTGCACAACTCCCTTGCCACCTCGGCGCTTTCGCGGCACGCGCGGGAGATGGACTGAGCCGTCCCCCGCGCGTCCCGGTGCGCTACCGCATGAGGGCGGCGAGCAGCGGCCGGTAGTGGTCGAAGCCGGGAGTCGGCGCGCCGGCCACCTTCGCCTGCTCGTCCCAGCGCCGTACGGCCACCGCGTCGACCGCGCCGGGGAGTTCGGCGAAGGCGGCGGCCTCGGCGTCGGACATCGGGCCGCCCTGGACGCTCAGCGTGTACTCGGAGGCCGCGGAGAGCCGGTCGCGGTACCCGGGCTCGACCGCGCACAGGTAGCGCTTGGCCGCCACGTGCAGCCGGACCGGCTCGGTGACCTCCGGGCCGAACCAACGGGCCAGCCAGTCGGCGCCGGTGTCGCTGTGCCGGTTGTCGTTCGCCTGCATCAGGTCCCGTCCGTGCAGGGCCCCCTGGAAGTGGCCGACGTCGTGCAGCAGGGCGGCGGCGACCAGGTGGTCCGGCGCTCCGGCGGCCTCGGCGGCAGCGGCGGCCTGCAGCATGTGCTCGGCCATGGTGACCTCCTCGCCCAGGTACTCCCCGGCGCCCTCGCCCGCGAACAGCCCGGCGACCGCGTCCAGGGCGGCGGCGCGGTGGTGCAGCACGGCGAGGGTGCTCGACAGCGAGTCCAGGTCGGCGTAGCAGCCCTGGAGGTGCCGGTGGCCGTCCTGCCGGAAGGCCGTGCGGGCGTGCAGCAGGCGGGTGTTGTCGAAGACCAGGCAGTCGCCGGGGCCGAGGCGGAAGGTGAGCTGCAGCTCGGGGCGCAGGGTGATCGCGGCGAAGCGGCGGTAGGCGGCGTAGAAGGCGCTCAGCTGCTCGCCGCTCCCGCGCAGGGTGCCGATCGAGCGGTTGTTGAACCGCACCTCGCGGATCCGGCCGAGGGCGTCGACGTCGATCAGCGGACGGTCGGCGCGCAGCTCGGTGCGACGGTCGCGGAAGACGAAGGGGACGGGCGTGCGGGTCAGCGTCTCGAAGTCCGCCGGCGCCTCCGCGCGGAGGACCGCCGCGGCCTTGAAGCCGTCCACCAGACCGGAGTCCCCGCCGGTCGCCGAGTTCTCCAGGCAGTGCAGCAGCTGCAGCGTCGGCACCGGGTCGCGGTACGGGTTGTCGGTGTGCGGCGCGATGGCGGCGCTGGTGAAGGCGAGGTTGTTCGGGTCCGGCTCGACCCGGACGTCGAACAGCTCCCCGTAGTTGGTGACCCGCACGTACCCGAAGCTCTCCGCCACCCGCAGCACCTGCCGCTCCACGGCCGGCACCCCGCGCAGCACCGCGAACCCGCTGCGGCGGACGGCGGCGAGCACCGCGGCCTGCTCGGCCGGGTCGGTCAGGTAGGTCTCCCACTCCGCCTCGGGGATGCCGCGGGCGAAGTCCGCGGCCGCCCAGAGCCGCTTGCCCTGCTCGGTGCGGCCGTCCCCCTCGTCCTCCTCCGCCAGCCAGTCGAGCGGGTAGCGGGAGCGGTGCCCGTCCGACCAGAGCACCTCCAGCCGACCGTCGGACTCGGTGCTCGCCGCGATCGTCAGATCCTCCGGCAGGTCGTTGATCTGGAACAGCTTCTGCCCGTTGCGCGGGTCCCGGCACTCGGCGCACGGGCAGTTGTCGCGCAGCCAGTACGGCGACGGCTCGGTCATGGGGTGGTCTCCTGTTCGGTGGCTTCCGGCGCGAAGTTGTATAGCCAACTTCCCCCCTTGCGGGAGCCTGCCTGCCCGCGGTGAGCTCCGCGTGCCCCGTGGGTGAACGCTGCGCGAACTGTGCGGGGGGCAGCCCCCGAAGCCGGTTGCGCGGCGCGGTCCGGACCTGCTCGGATGTGCCGGTGAACGATCGACTCCCGAGAACCGTCGCACTGACGGCGCTGGCCGCACTGGCGGTCTCCTGCACCGGCAACGGCGCCACCCCGACCGCCGCGCAGGCCTCCGTGCCGACCGCCGCGCAGGCCGCCACCGGGGCGGCGGCGGACCGGCAGTACCGCCCGCCCCAGGAGTTCGACGGCCTGCCGTCCGTCCCGGACTCCGCCTTCGTGAAGCTCATCCGCAGCGGGGTCGCCAAGGGGGACCTGCCCGCCACCGCCGTGGGCACCAGCTACATCAGCGCCGACCGGGCCCGGAACATCACCGTCCGCGTGATGCCGCAGCACAACACCGACCCGGCCGCGGCCCTGGACGAACTGATGGCGAAGGAGCTTCCCAAGCCGGAACTGCGCGCCGGATTCACGGAAGCCGACCCGGGCGAGCGTGGCGGTGTGATGCGCTGCGGCTCCTTCGGCGCCGACGGCAGCACGGTCAGCGCGCTCTGCCTCTGGAGCGACGGCAGCATGCTGGGCATCTACGGCGAGTACGTCCGGGGCACGGAGCAGGACGTCGACGCCGCCGCCCGCCACGCCCGCGACTTCCGCCGGCTCGCCGAGGCCCCCTCCTGAGCCCGGCCGCTCATCCGAGATTCAGCAGCATGACGTCGTGCTCGGCCGCGCCCTCCCACGGGACGGCCGCCCCCACACGTCGATAGCCCCACGCCCGGTACGCGGCCTGGGCCGCCGTGGCCCCCGGGCGGCTGTTGAGCATCACCCTCTGGTTGTCCAACCCGTCCACCAGGGCGCGGTGCATCGCGGTGGCGACACCCCGCCTGCGCCAGGCGGGGCGTACGGCCAGCTCGAACAGGCCGAAGGTCCGGTTTCCGTCCTCGTGACGAAGGTCCTCGGGGACAGCCTCGATGAGGGTGTCCCACCAGCCCGTGTTCGCCGCCAGCGGGTGGCCGTAGGCCATCCCGACCACCGTTTCGCCGTAGATCGCCACTGCTGCCCGGAACCCGCGCCGCCGCACCTGCGACCGGAAGCGCCGGAACGCCCGCTCGACATCGGGCGGACCCTCCCCGTACGGCGGTTCCGCGAAGGCCTCGGAGAAAACGGCCTTCAGCTGCTCTTCCGAGTCGACTGCTCGGTCACCGTTCAGAACCAGGATCGCAATCGTCACGCCGGCCTTCCCTTCTTCGTCGTCACCCCGAGTTCCCGCATCCGTTCCAGGAAGTCCCGTGTCGACGCCGTATCGATGAGCTCGGCAGAGGTCGCCACGGTTCGCAGCCGCGTCACCAACCGGGCAGAAGTCATGCCCTGGGCTGCGTCGGCGCTCGCCGATGCCTCCGTGCAAGCCTCCTCCACCTCCCCGGCCTTCATGAGCACCTCGGCCAAACGTGCCCGGTAGAGCGCCGCGTTGCGGCCGTACGTCGGCCCGAGCCGGTTCACGGCGGACCGCAAGAAGGGGATCGCATGGACCGGGTGACCGGTCTCCACATGCCACACCGCAGTGGCGTAGTCGACTTCGACCTGACCGGCGAACGCTGTCCACCGGGGCGCGTCGGTGTCCTTGTCGGAACGGTCGTGCCAGGTCAGTGCCAGCGAGAGCGCGCGACGGGCGCCCGCGTGATCTCCGGCCGACGACAAGGCCCGCGCCAGTCTCAGGGCCACCACTGATCTCACCCTGGGGCCGCCGTGCGTCTGAGCCAGGTGCTCGGCCGCGGTAGCCGCAGCCAGGGCTTCCCACGGGCGCCGCCGTTCGACGGCCAGCATGGACAGCTTGTCCAGTGATCTCACTTCCAGCAACGGATCGCCGATCAGGCGTGCCGACGTGAGTGCTTCCGTGCAGGCCGCCCGTGCTTGCGCCGGGCGGCCTGCGTCGAACTCGATCCACCCGAGATGGGAGTGCAGCGTGCCGGACAGGGAGTGCAGCTGGTGCCCCACCCGGTGTTCGTCAATCCACTCGAACACCACAACTGGTCGAAGATCGGAACATCACTCTCGGCGTGCAGCTCCTCACTGTGCACTGGGCTTTGAGGAAGCTGCTGGAGTTGGGCGAGGAGTCAGAGGAACTACGTGCCGCTCTGCCACCGGACCTCGGCGGCAGGGATTTCGCGGAGCTTTCGGTACGCCTCCGTTCGATGTTGGTCGGCTGGGTGGCCGAGCAGTCGGTCGAGACGCCCGCGCTTCGACTGCGATCCGCTCAGCGACTGTCGGTGCTCAACCAGGAGCCGAGGTAGCACGACGGGCTAGCCTCGGGGTGATGCCGAGTCGGAGGTGCCGGACCGTGGTTTTTCCCGAGGACGAATCTCTCACGGAGTGGTACGCCGCACGGGCTGATCGGGACAGGCCGCCAGGGACCAGGGACGCGATCGTGTTGGTACCCGAGGACCGGCAGGGACTGCATCCGTTCCACGATCTCCCGCGGCTCGTGGTCGAGTGGGACGGGCGGGACTGGCGGCCGGTCGCCGTCGCGGCCGACTTCTCGGAGGCCTATCCGCTGATCATGCGACGCGACGGGGAGCCGGTCGAGGCGCAGGACGATACGCCGGTGGCGTTACTGCGGAGGGGGAGCGGCCGTCATCGGCGGCCGCTTCGTCCGTCTGGCTGACGGGGGCGGGGTGCAGCGCGTTTCGGGGCGAGCGAGGGGCTGCGGCTGCGGCACTGTCGGGGTGGATTTTCCCCTGAAGCGAGAGGCGGCCGGGCATGGCTCATTCCGATACGAACACGGGGCCGATCGCCTCGGGGCACACCGGGCTCAAGCGTGAGGTCGGGGTCGCCGGGCTGCTGTGGGCCTCGGTCGGGGCGATCATCGGGTCCGGCTGGTTGTTCGGTGCGCAGAAGGCCGCGGTGGCGGCGGGGCCCGCGGCACTGGTGTCCTGGGCGATCGGCTCGGTGGCGATCATCCTGCTGGCGTTGGTGCACGCCGAGCTGGGCGGGCTGTTCCCGGTGGCGGGCGGGACGGCGCGGTACCCGCACTACGCCTTCGGCGGGTTCGCGGGGATGTCCTTCGGCTGGTTCACCTGGCTGCAGGCGGCGACCATCGCACCGATCGAGGTGCAAGCGATGATCAACTACTCCCAGCACTGGTCCTGGGCGGACGGCCTGCTGAACAAGGACCTGACGCTCACCGGCGCGGGCTTCGTCGTCGCAGCCGCGCTGATGGGCGTCTTCGTCGCGATCAACTTCCTCGGCGTCCGGCTGCTCGCGCACACCAACAGCGTGGCGACGGTCTGGAAGGTCGCCGTCCCGATCCTGACCATCTTCGCCCTCGGGATCACCGAGTTCCACGGCTCCAACTTCAACGTCCACGGCTTCGCACCGGACGGCGCCAAGGGCGTGCTCGCGGCGATCAGCACCAGCGGGGTGATCTTCGCGCTGCTCGGCTTCGAACAGGCCATCCAGTGGGCCGGCGAGAGCCGCAACCCCCGCCGGGACATCCCCCGGGCCGTCCTGGGGTCGGTGGTGATCGGCACGGTCATCTACATCATGCTCCAGGTGGTGTTCATCGGCGCCCTGCCGCCGGAGACCTTCGCCGGCGGCTGGGGCACGCTCACCTACCCCGGCATCAGCGGGCCGTTCGCGGGCCTCGCCACCCTGATCGGCCTGGGCTGGCTGGCCACCATCCTGTTCATCGACGCGATCATCTCGCCCGCCGGCACCGGCCTGGTCTACATGACCTCCAGCTCGCGGGTGACGTACGGCCTGAGCCGCAACGGCTACGCGCCCCAGGCCCTGCAGTTCACCGACAAGCGCTCGGTGCCCTGGCTGGGCCTGATCATCGCCTGGGTGGCCGGCGTGATCTGCTTCCTCCCCTTCCCCAGCTGGCAGCGGCTGGTCGGTTTCATCACCTCGGCCGTCGTGCTGATGTACGCCGGTGCCCCGCTGGCGTTCGGCGTGCTGCGCAAGCGGCTGCCGGGGATGGAGCGCTCGTACCACCTGCCCGGCGGCACGATCATCTCGCCGGTGGCCTTCGTGGTGGCGAGCCTCATCATCTACTGGTCCGGCTGGGACACCCTGTGGCGCCTGGGCCTGGCCATCGTGATCGGGTACGTGCTGCTCGGCGGGTACTCCGCGTACGCCGTCTCGAAGGGCGTGCCGAACGCGCCGCGGATGGACTTCAAGGCGGGGCAGTGGCTGCCGCCCTACCTGGTCGGGATGGGCCTGATCTCCTGGCAGGGCAGCTTCGGCGCGGGCGCGAAGGGGAACCTGCCGCTGTGGTGGGACATCCTCGTCGTGGTGGTGTTCTCGCTGGTCGTCTACTACTGGGCGCTGGCGGTCGCGCTGCCGGCGGAGGAGATCGAGCGGAACATCCGCGGCGTCGAGGTGGTGGACGCGGGCGGGCACTGAGCCCGGCGAACCGGAAGCGGCCCCCGGGAACCGTTCCCGGGGGCCGCTCCGCGTGTCCCTACGCCTCGACGTTCGCCTTCCAGGCCGCCCCGGCGGCGGCCAGGGCCGGCTCGGCGTCGGCGTCCGTGGCCGCCGCCAGACCGGCGAGGCAGGCGCGGACGGTGTCCAGCGAGGCCGCGGCGCCGTAGTGGTTGACCCGGAGCATCGAGGCGGCCAGTGCGCCGCCGCCCGGCTGGACGGGCAGCGCCGGGTCGAGGCGGGCGGCGATTTCGCCCGCGTGCAGCCCGTCCGGGGTACGCAGGGTGGTGGCGACCGGCGCCGCGTGGGCGTCCTCGGTGACGAAGGGGGAGAGGCCGCCGAGCGCGCGGACGCCGGCCCGGGTGGCGGCCGCGGCGGCGCGGTGGCGGGCGATGACGGCGGGCAGGCCGTCGGCGGCGATCCGGTCCAGGCAGGCGCCGAGGGCGAGCATCTCCAACTGGGCCGGGGCGTGCGGGAGCACGGCGCGGCCGGCGTCCGTCCAGCGCTCCTTCCAGTCGAGCAGCGACAGGTAGGAGCGGCGCGGGGCGGCCGGGTTGGCGGTGATCCGCTCCCAGGCGCGCTCGGAGACCGAGACGGCGGAGACCCCGGCGGGCCCGCCCATCGCCTTCTGGCCGCCGATCACGCACAGGTCGATGCCCCACTCGTCGGTGAGCAGCGGTTCGGCGGCGACGGAGGCGACCGCGTCGAGCATCAGCAGGGCGCCGTGCTCGCGGACGACGGCGCCGATCTCCGCGACCGGGTTGGTGTTGCCGGTCGCCGCCTCGGCGTGGACCAGCGAGACGAAGTCGATCCCGGGGTCGGCCCGGAGGGCCTCGGCGACCTGCTCCGCGCTCACCGCGCTGTCGAAGGGGACGGCGAGGTCGATGACGGTGGCGCCGCAGGACCGCAGCCAGTTGCCGAAGGTCTGCCCGTACGGGCCGGTGACGATGTTGAGCGCGGTGGAGCCCGGGTGGGCGGCGCCGCGGATCGCGGCCTCCAGGGGGAGGAGCGCCTCGCCCTGGGTGACGATCACGTCGGCCTCGGTGTGCAGCAGCGCGGCCACCTGGTCCTCGATCGCCGCGAACTCGGCGGCGCTGAGCGGGGGGAGGTCGAGGAAGGGACTCACGTCGTTGATGGCCTCTCGCTGCAAGGGACGGTCGGTGCGGGAACGAGTCTGCCGCATCTTCGCTACTTACACGGAACGTCTCCGTCGGTAGAGTGCGGCCATGAGCGATGGCGCGGTGCTGCACGTGCGGGGTCGGGTGCTGGTCGGTCCGGAGGACGTCCGGGACGAACTCTGGGTGGTGGACGGCCGGGTGAGCTTCACCCGCCCGCCGACCGCCGGGGACGTCCGGACGGTGACCGGCTGGGTGCTGCCGGGCCTGGTGGACGCGCACTGCCACGTCGGCCTGGACGCGCACGGCGCGGTGGACGCGCAGACCAGCGAGAAGCAGGCGCTCACCGACCGCGACGCCGGCACCCTGCTGATCCGCGACGCCGGCTCGGCCGCCGACACCCGCTGGATCGACGAGCGCGAGGACCTGCCCCGGATCATCCGCGCCGGGCGGCACATCGCCCGCACCCGCCGCTACATCCGCAACTACGCGCACGAGATCGAGCCCGGCGACCTGGCCGCGTACGTCCGGGCCGAGGCCCGGCGCGGGGACGGCTGGGTCAAGCTGGTCGGCGACTGGATCGACCGGGACCGCGGCGACCTGGCCGCCTGCTGGCCCGGCGACGCGCTGGCCGAGGCGATCGCGGCGGCGCACGAGGAGGGCGCGCGGGTCACCGCGCACTGCTTCTCCGCCGAGTCGCTGCCGGACCTGCTGGCGGCCGGGATCGACTGCGTCGAGCACGCCACCGGGCTGACCGAGGAGCTGATCCCGGTCTTCGCCGAGCGCGGCGTCGCCATCGTCCCGACCCTGGTCAACATCGCGACCTTCCCGGACCTCGCGGCCGGCGGCGAGGCCAAGTTCCCGGCCTGGTCGGCGCACATGCGGCGGCTGCACGAGCGCCGGTACGACACCGTCGGCGCGGCGCACGACGCGGGCATCCCGGTGTTCGTCGGCACGGACGCGGGCGGCTCGCTCGCGCACGGGCTGGTCGCGGACGAGGTGGCGGAGCTGGTGAAGGCGGGCCTGAGCCCGGCCGAGGCGCTGTCGGCGGCGAGCTGGGGCGCGCGGCGGTGGCTGGGGCGGCCAGGCCTGGAGGAGGGCGCGCCGGCGGACTTCGTGGTGTACGCGCAGGACCCGCGGGCGGACGTCCGGGTGCTCGCGGACCCGCAGCTGGTGGTGCTGCGGGGGAGGCCGGTCGGCTGACGGCGGGTCGGGTGCGCGGTTCGGGTCCGCCGGGTCCGTCGGGGCCGCCGGGCTGTCGGGTCCGCCGGGGCCGCTGCCGGGCCCGCGGAACGGGCCTCCCGACGGCCCCCGATCCCATGATCATCCGCCGGAACGCCCTGTCGGTGTAGGCCGATAGGGTGGCGACCATGGCACCGCGTCCACTGAATGAGATCGTCGAGCCCGGTTGGGCCACCGCCCTGGAACCCGTCGCCGGACGGGTCGCCGCGATGGGCGACTTCCTGCGCACCGAGCTGGCCGCAGGCCGCACCTACCTGCCCTCCGGCCCGAACGTGCTGCGGGCCTTCCAGCAGCCGTTCGCCGACGTGCGGGTGCTGATCGTCGGGCAGGACCCGTACCCGACCCCCGGCCATGCCGTCGGGCTCAGCTTCTCGGTGGCGCCGGAGGTGCGCCCGATCCCGGCGAGCCTGATCAACATCTACCAGGAGTACGGCACCGACCTGGGCCTGCCGCAGCCGTCCAACGGCGACCTCACCCCGTGGACGCAGCAGGGCGTGCTGCTGCTCAACCGCGCGCTGACCACCGCGCCGGGCAAGCCCGCCGCGCACCGCGGCAAGGGCTGGGAGGAGGTCACCGAGCAGGCGATCCGGGCGCTGGTGTCGCGCGGCGGCCCGCTGGTGGCGATCCTGTGGGGGCGCGACGCCCGTAACCTGCGGCCGTTGCTGGGAGCCGTCCCGGCGATCGAGTCGGCGCACCCGAGCCCGTACTCGGCGAGCGGTGGCTTCTTCGGCTCCCGGCCGTTCAGCCGGGCGAACGAGCTGCTGGTGCGGCAGGGGGCGCAGCCGGTGGACTGGCGGCTGGCCTGAGGCCCGTTCGTAGCAGAGTCAGGTCAGCGCGGAACGTCAATCTCACTCCAACGGGTGAAATGACGTTCCGTGTTGCTCATGTGACGGATTGTTCGAGAAGACTGGCGGCTCATCGTTCCATCTGTGTGGGGGTACCGCCTTGTCTGCTCGCCGAATCGTTTCTGCAACCGCCGTCGCCGCCGCCACCGCCGTGATGGCGGCGGGCACGCTGCTCACCGCCGGGCCCGTCCAGGCCGCTCCGGCCGCCCCGTCGGCCGAGCCCTCCCCGGGCAAAGCCCGCGCCGTCACCGCCGAAGTCGCGCTGGACGTCAAGCTGTTGAACAACGCCGTGGACGTCCCGGTGAACATCGCCCTGAACAAGGTGGAGTCGCCCGCACAGCGATCGGGGTCCCCCCGGCCGGAGGCCGGGGGAGGCTCCGTCCTCACCGCCGCGGTGGACGGTGTCGACCAGCAGGGCCCGGTCACCCTGGTCAAGGCCGACGTCGGCAAGTCCGTGACCCGCGTCGACGCCAAGGGCGCCACCGCCTCCGTGAAGCTGGTCAACGCCGACGTGCACGCCCCCGGCCTGCCCGCCACCGCGCTGCTCGGCCTGGAGGCCATGAGCGCCGAGGCGACCTGCCCGGTGGACGGGCAGCCCACCGCGGACGTGGTCGCGCCGGCCAAGCTGACCGTGCTCGGCAAGCCGGTCACCGTCGGCCTGTACGGGCCCACC
Organism: Kitasatospora sp. NPDC096140; assembly: GCF_040303045.1. Classification (NCBI taxonomy): domain Bacteria; kingdom Bacillati; phylum Actinomycetota; class Actinomycetes; order Kitasatosporales; family Streptomycetaceae; genus Kitasatospora; species Kitasatospora sp. NPDC096140. The sequence continues at coordinate 25,389 of NZ_JBEOUW010000010.1, read as the reverse complement.
AAGGTGGACGTGCCGCTGATCGGCAGCGTCACGGTGGAGTTCTCCAAGAAGACCACCACCTCGACCACCGCCGCCGCCTCGGCCCTGGAGGTGCAGGTCGAGGTGAACCCGCTGAACCTGAACGTCGCCAAGGTCAGCGGCAAGGTCACCGTCGCCTCGGTGGGCTGCGAGAAGCCCTCCGCGCCGTCGGCCGCCCCGTCCGCGACGAACGCCCCGAGCACCCCGCCCGCCGCACAGCCGGTGGCCGACACCACCACCTCGCACGCCGCCGTCCCGCCGGCCGGGGCCGGGAAGTCCGCGCAGCCGGAGCGGCTGGCCACCACCGGCGGCAGCAGCGCCACCGGCCCGCTGGCCGCCGGGGCCGCCGCCCTGGTCGCGGGCGGGGCGGCGGCGCTGTGGGCCACCCGGCGCCGCCGGGCCGCGCACGCCCGCCGGCACTGAGGCGACGTCGTGACCGGGGCCGGCCGCCGACTGCTGCGGTGACCGGCCCCGGCCTCGGCGGCCGGTCCGCGGAGGGCCCCGGGGGAGGGGCGCGTGCACCGCGCGAGGCGGGAGTGCCACCCCCGGCACTCCCGCACCGTGACCGTGCCAATGCGGACGGTTGGTTCACATGCGCGTTACATGAGAGGAACAACCGGGAAACGGCGGCTTGCGACGCTACGCGGGCACCCACCACCCAGCAATGCGAGGGACAAGCCGTGGCAATCAAGGCCGAGTACATCTGGATCGACGGCACCAAGCCGACCGCGAAGCTCCGTTCCAAGACTCGCGTCCTGCCCAACGCCGACAAGATCCCGACCTGGGGCTTCGACGGTTCCTCGACCAACCAGGCCGAGGGCCACGCCTCGGACCGCGTGCTGGAGCCGGTGAAGGTCGTTCCGGACCCGATCCGCGGCGGCGACAACATCCTGGTCCTCTGCGAGGTCCTGGAGACGAACGGCACCCCGCACGAGTCCAACACCCGCGCCCTGCTGCGCGAGGTCGCCGAGAAGTACGCCTCCCAGGAGTCGATCTTCGGCATCGAGCAGGAGTACACCTTCTTCAAGGGCTCCCGCCCGCTCGGCTTCCCGGAGGGCGGCTTCCCGGCCCCGCAGGGCGGCTACTACTGCGGCGTCGGCGCCGAGGAGGTCTTCGGCCGCGAGATCGTCGAGCTGCACCTGGACCGCTGCATCGACGCCGGCCTGGCCATCTGCGGCATCAACGCCGAGGTCATGCCCGGCCAGTGGGAGTTCCAGATCGGCCCGGTCGACGCCCTGACCGTCTCCGACGACATGTGGATCGCCCGCTACCTGCTCTACCGCACCGCCGAGGAGTTCGGCATCGACGCCACCCTCGACGCCAAGCCGGCCCGTGGCGACTGGAACGGCGCGGGTGCGCACACCAACTTCTCCACCAAGGCGATGCGCGAGGGCTACGAGGCCATCATCACCGCCTGCGAGTCGCTCGGCGCCTCCCAGGAGAAGGTGCTGGAGCACGTCAGCCAGTACGGTGACGACATCCAGTCCCGCCTCACCGGCAAGCACGAGACCGCCCCGTGGAACGTCTACAGCTACGGCGTCTCCAACCGCGGTGCCTCCGTCCGCATCCCGTGGCAGGTCGAGGTGGAGCAGAAGGGCTACATCGAGGACCGTCGCCCGAACGCCAACGTCGACCCCTACGTCGTCACCCGCCTCCTGATCAACACCTGCTGCGAGGCCCTGGAGAAGGCCGGCCAGGTCTGATCCGACGCCCCCGTGGTGTGCGTGCAACGCCCGCAGGCCCCTCCCCGCACCGGGGAGGGGCCTGCGGGCTTTGCGCCGAGCGCCTCGCCGGGGCCCGGGGAGAGGCCCGACCGCGACCGGCAAATCGCTGGTCAACTGTCGGCGCCGGAACGAGAATTCATGACATGACCCAGCAGCCCCTGCTCCTCCTCGACGTGGACGGACCACTCAACCCCTTCGCCGCGCCGAAGCGGCGCCCGGACGGCTACGGCACCTTCCGCCTGCGGCCCACCTGGTGGATCGCGAAGCAGGAGCGGCTGGCGGCGGCACAGGCCAGGCTGGCGACGCGGGCGAAGCACGCCAAGCGCCCGGTCGGCCGGGTCAAGCCGCTGCGGGTCTGGCTGAACCCGGCGCACGGCCCCGAACTGCTGGCGCTGCCCTACGAGTTGGTGTGGGCCACCGGCTGGATGAGTGAGGCGAACACCCACATCGGGCCGAACATCGGACTGCCCGAACTGCCGTACATCCGCTGGACGGAGATGTTCGGCGAGGACCCGGACGGGCTGCACTGGAAGACCCGGGACGTGGTCGCCTGGGCGGCCGGGCGGCCGTTCGTCTGGGTCGACGACGAGCTCGGCCCGCAGGACGCCGAGTGGATCGCGGCGAACCACGCCGGGCCGGCGCTCACCCTGCACGTCAACCCCCGAACAGGCCTGCTGGCCGACGACTTCGCGACCCTGCGGGAGTGGGCGGCCGCCGCATGAACGGACAGCCGCTGCTCTTCCTGGACGTGGACGGACCGCTCAACCCCTACGCCGCGCCCGGGGCCCGTCAGCCGGACGGCTACCGCACCCACCGGCTGCTCCCCGAGACGTGGGTGGCCCGCCACGCGCCGCAGCCTCGGGAGCAGGTGGAGCCGCTGCGGGTGTGGCTGAACCCGGTGCACGGGCCGGAGCTGCTGGCGCTGCCGTACGAGCTGGTGTGGGCCACCACCTGGACGGACGACGCGAACGCCCTCATCGGCCCGAACATCGGGCTGCCCGAACTCCCCTACGTCCCTTGGACGGAGATCTTCGGCACGGACCCGGACGGGCTGCACTGGAAGACCCGGGACCTGGTCGCCTGGGCGGCCGGGCGGCCGTTCGTCTGGGTCGACGACGAGCTCGGCCCGCAGGACATCGAGTGGATCGAGGCGAACCACCCGGCCCCGGCCGTGGCGCTCTGGGTCGATCCCCGGTTCGGCCTGCGGGAGCTGCACTTCGAGGCGCTCCGGGCATGGGTGGAGGAGGCGTGCTGAGCGGGGCCGACGCGCGCGCCGGCTCCGGCGTCGACGTGGGCCCGGTCGAGCGGCTGCGGCGCTACCCGGTGAAGTCCCTGCTGGGGGAGGAGCTGGACGCGGCCGACGTCACCGGCCGCGGCCTGGCCGGGGACCGGGAGCGGGCGCTGCTCGACCCGGCGACCGGGCGGGTCGCCAGTGCCAAGCACCCCCGGCTCTGGGCGGGCCTGCTCGGGTATGCGGCGGCGGCCACGGCGGACGGCGGCGTGACGATCACCGGTCCGGACGGGCACGCCGCGGACGAGGCGGAGCTGTCCGAGGCGCTCGGCCGCAAGGTCGCGCTGGTCGCCGGACGCCCGCCCGGTGCGACGGTCGAGCGGGCCGTGCCGGAGGAGGTGCTGGCGCGCGGCATCGCCGCCGAAGTCGGCTTCACCGTCAACGAGTTGGGGCGTGCCGCGCCCGAGGGCGGCTTCTTCGACTTCGCTCCGCTGCACCTGATCACCACCTCGACGCTGCACGCCACCGGTTGCGAGGCCGAGCGCTACCGGCCGAACCTGGTGATCCGCACCGACGGTGAGGGCTTCGTCGAGAACGCCTGGGTGGGGCGCGAGCTGGCCGTCGGTCCGACGCTGCGCCTGCGCGTCGTGGCGGCCACCCCGCGCTGCGCCGTCCCCACCCTGCGGCACGGCCCGCTGCCCGGCCGTCCGGAGGCCCTGCGCATCCCGGCCGAGCGGAACCGGGTGGTCCCGCTGGAGGGCATGCCGGCACTGCCCTGCGTGGGGGTGTACGCGCAGGTGCTGGCGCCCGGGCGGATCCGGACGGGCGACCGGCTCAGGCTGGACTGAGCACCGCCGCAAGGGCCTTGAGGAACCGGTCGGTGGTCTCCTCGTCCCGGACGGCGATCCGCAGCCATTCCTCGCCCAGGCCCGGGAAGGTGTCCCCGCGCCGGACGGCGAAGCCGTGCTCGCGCAGGCGCCCCCGGACGGCGGCGGCGTCCGGCAGCCGGACCAGGACGAAGGAGGCGGCCGGTTCGCCGTACCACCGCACCTGCGGGAAGGCGGCCAGGCCCGTCAGCAGGTGGTCGCGCCGGCGGGCGAGCTCGTCGGCGGCCCGGTCGGCCTCGGCGAGTGCGGCCGGGGTGCTGCAGGCCTCGGCGGCGGCCAGGGCCGGGGTGGAGACCGGCCAGAGCGGCTGGGCGGCGGCGAGTTCGGCGATCAGCGGCGCCGGTCCGAGCACGTAGCCGATCCGCAGCCCGGCCAGTCCCCAGGTCTTGGTGAGGCTGCGCAGGACGACGACCCGGCCGGGCAGGTCCCGTACGGAGGCGAGGGACTCCCGTTCACCCGGCACGGTGTCCATGAACGCCTCGTCCACCACCAGGGTGCGCCCCGGCCGGGCGAGCGCGGCCACGGCCTCGGCGGGGTGCAGCACCGAGGTCGGATTGGTCGGGTTGCCGAGGACGACCAGGTCCGCCTCCTCGGGGACGGCGCCCAGTCGGAAGCCGTCCCCGGGGGAGAGCAGCACCCGGTGCACCCGGTGTCCGGCATCCCGCAGGGCCGCCTCGGGCTCGGTGAACTGCGGGTGAACGACGACGATGTGACGGGCCGTCAGGGTGCGCGCCAGCAGGACGAAGGCCTCCGCGGCCCCCGAGGTGAGCAGCACCTCGTCCACCGGGCGGGCGTGCCGGGCGGCCACCGCGGCGCGGGCGACGCTCTGGTCGGGGTAGGCGGCGAGGTCCCCGAGGGTGGCCGCCAGGCGCTCGCGCAGCCAGCTCGGGGGCGTTCCGGTGCGGACGTTGACGGCGAGGTCGATCAGGCCGAGCCCGTCGGCGCGGACCTCGGCGTCGCCGTGGTGGCGCAGGTCGGGTTCGGGGGCGGTCACGCGGGGTCTCCCTGGTGCTGGGCGGGGTCGGCGGGGTGGGCGTCGGTGTCGCTGTCGGTGTCGGCCGGGGCGGCCCGGGTGGCCGGTGCGGGCACGTGGCGGAGCTCGTACGGGCCGGGCGGCACGGCGAGTCCGGCGCCGTCGCCGAGGGTGACCAGGGCGACGGTGTGTCCGTGGGCGGCGAGGTGTGCGGCGGCTCCGGCCGGGTCCAGCGGCGCCCCGGAGCCGTCCGCCGTCGTCCCGGCGGCGACGTCCACCGCGATCCGCCGCGTCGTCGGCCGGAGCGGCCCGGCCGCCGCCTCGATCGCCGCGAGTGCGTCGAGGGCCTCGGGAGTCCCCACCACCGCGGAGGCGTCCCGCAGTTCGGCCGGTACGTACGGCTGCGCCGCGTCGGTTCCCGGCCGGCCCGCCCCCGGGGCGCCGGCCCCCGGGGTGCCCGCCCCCGGCAGGCCGGGCCGGCCGGTCCCGAGGTCGACCTGTACGAGTCGGCCACGCACCGCCGTCGCGCGTGCGATCGCCACCGTCGCCATCGCCGACTTCCGCTTGGCGACCACGAGCCGCCCGCCCGGCGCGCTCGCCAGCGCCGCCGCCTCGGCGACGCTCGCCGTACCGACGGCCGCCCCGACCGCCGCGGACGGGTTCGGCACCGGGACGCCCGCCAGCTCCTCCGCGGGGTGCTCCTCCACGGGTACCCCGCCCAGGCAGAACGCGGCCCAGCGCACCGCCGGGTGGTCCGCCTTGCCGGCCACGGTGGCCAGCCGGGCCACCGCGGCGCGGGCCAGGCCGGCCTCCTTGAGCGTGGCGTCCAGCAGGCGCACCAGCTCGGTCCGCCCGGCGCCGCCGGCGGCGCCGACCCCGACGACGAGCGTGCGCGGGAGCACCAGCAGATCGCTGTAGCCCGGGTCCTCCCGGTCGGTGACCCGCAGGATCGGGGCGTCCTCGGGGGCCTCGGATGCCCCGGGCGCGACGGGTGCGACGGGCGCCCCGGCCCACGGTGCGTGGCCGGTGGGAACCGGAGTGACGCCGAGGGCGGCCGCCACCTCGACGGACAGCTCCTCCGCCGTCTCCCCGCCGGCCATCGGGATCACCCAGCGCCGCTGCGGGTCCACGCAGAGCAGGGCCGTGCCGCGCGGAAGGTCGACGAGCCCGCCGGTGAGCAGGGAGATCACGGTCGGGAGCGCGGCGACGGCGACCACGGCCCGGTAGCGGCGGAGCGCGTAGTCCAGGGCGTCGGGCGGCTGGAAGCAGTTGCCGCGCGAGGCGTGGTGGACGCGGCTGCCCTCCGGCCAGAGGGCGTGCAGCTCGTCGGCGAGCGGATGGCCCGGCCCGTCGATGGCGACCAGTCCGATCACGTACCGCGCTCCTTGCCGTTCCCGGCCCCTCGGCAGCGGCCCCCGCGATCCCACCACGGGCGGCCGGAGGGGGTCAATCGCGACCGGTGTGACGTCCGCCGCCGGGCGGTGCGCGGGCCGGGACCTGGGCCGCTTCGGCCGGGACCTCGGCCGCTCCGGCCGGGACTTCGGCTCGCCGGCCGGAACGCTGCACGTCCACGAACCGGACGGCCCGGTCGCGGCAGCTGTTCGTCTGTTCTTCACTTGTCTTGTGCCGTACACGACACCCGCGCGCTCCTACTGTTTTCGGCGCTCCTGCCCCGGCAGCCCCGACCTCCGGAGGACCCCATGGCCATCGCACGACCGCGCACCCCCGGCGTCCCCGCCCCCGACTCCGCCCCCACGGCCGGCGCCACCCCGGCTCGGTCCGCCGCGCCGCGCCCCGCCCGCCGCCGCAGGATCCGCCCGCTGACCACCCTCGCCGCCGGGCTCGGCCTGGCCGCCGGCTCGCTGGGCCTCTGGTCCGCGGGCGGCAGCGCGGCCGCTGACACCGCCGCCGGCCTGCCCGCGCCGGACCACGTGGTCGTCGTGGTGCTGGAGAACCACGCCTACTCGCAGGTCATCGGCAGCCCCGACGCCCCGTACATCAACGACACCCTGGTGGCCGGCGGCGCACAGCTGACCCAGTCCCACGCGCTCACCCACCCCAGCCAGCCCAACTACTACGCGCTGTTCTCCGGCAGCACCCAGGGCATCGTGGACGACAGCTGCGTGCACGTCGGCGCGCTGCAGGCACCCAACCTGGCCTCCGAACTGCTCGCCGCCGGGCAGACCTGGGCCAGCTACAACGAGGGCCTGCCCCAGCAGGGCGCCACCGACTGCCGCGTCGACAACTACGCGCAGAAGCACAACCCGTGGTTCGGCTTCGGCAACGTGCCCACCGGCAGCGCGAACACCATGGACGCGTTCCCCACCGACTTCAGCACCCTGCCCAAGGTCTCCTTCGTCGTCCCGGACCTCTGCGACGACATGCACGACTGCTCCGTCGGCACCGGTGACTCCTGGCTGCAGAGCAACCTCGACGCCTACGCGCAGTGGGCGAAGAGCAACAACAGCCTGCTCGTCGTCACCTTCGACGAGAACGACGGGATGGCCGGCAACCGCATCCCGACCCTGCTCTACGGCGCCCACGTCACCCCGGGCAGCAGCACCGCCACCACCTACAGCCACTACGACGTTCTGCACACCCTGGAGGACCTGGCCGGCCTCGACACCCACGCGGGCAACTCGGCCGGCGCCACCGACATCACCGGCATCTGGAACTGACGCCCGTGTACGTCGCGGACTCCCGCAGTTCGAAGGCACCCGTCGCCCCGGCCGCAGGACCGGCGCGACGGGCCGCCGTCCCCGGAACGGTGCTCGCCCTCGGCGCCGTCAGCCTGGTCACCGACGTCTCCTCCGAGATGGTCACCGCCGTCCTCCCCCTCTACCTGCTCACCGGGCTCGGCCTCTCCCCGCTCGGCTTCGGCCTGCTCGACGGGATCCAGAACGGCTTCAGCGCCCTCGTCCGGCTCGTCGGCGGCCACCTCGCCGACCGCCGCGGCCGCGACGGCGCCGCCCGCCACAAGGCCGTCGCGGCCGTCGGGTACGGGCTCTCGGCGCTGTGCCGCCCGCTGCTGCTGCTCGTCCACTCCGTGCCGATGATCGGCGCCGTGATCGCCGTCGACCGCACCGGCAAGGGCCTGCGCACCGCACCCCGGGACGCGATGATCTCCCTCGCCACCGAACCCGCCCACCGCGGAAGGGCGTTCGGCGTGCACCGGGCGATGGACACGGCCGGCGCCCTGCTCGGCCCGCTCACCGCCTTCCTGGTGCTGCGGCTGGCCGGCGGCCCGCTGCTCGCCGACGGCGGCGAACGGCACGGCTACGACGCGGTGTTCACGGTCAGCTCGTGCGTCGCCGCCCTCGGCGTGCTGATCCTGCTGCTGTTCGTGCCGAAGCGGCAGCAACGTGCTGACGAACCATCAACTCCCGCTCCCTCGCTGCGCGACAGCCTCACCCTGCTGCGGCTGCCCGGACTCCGGCGCCTCACCCTGTGCGCCGTCCTGCTCGGACTGACCACCGTCAGCGACTCCTTCCTCTACCTGCTCGTCCAGCGCCGACTGGGCCTGTCCGTCACCCTCTTCCCGCTGCTGCCGCTCGGCACCGCCGCCGCCTTCCTGCTGCTCGCCGTCCCGCTGGGGGCGCTCGCGGACCGGATCGGCCGCCACCGGCTCTTCCTCGCCGGGCACGGCGTGCTGCTCCTCGCGTACGGGGTGCTGCTCTCGCCGCTGCGCGGACTGCCGGCGGTGATCTGCGTCCTGGTGCTGCACGGCGCGTTCTACGCGGCCACCGACGGCGTGCTCGCCGCCGCGGCCGCCGACGCCGTGCCGGCCGAGCAGCGCGGCGCCGGACTCGCCCTGGTCGGCACCGGGCAGGCGCTGGCCCGGTTCGCCTGCTCGCTGCTGTTCGGCGCGCTGTGGGGCGCGGTCGGCGGCCCGACGGCGCTGGGCTGGTCGGCGGGGGCGCTGGCGCTGTGTGTGCTCGGCGCGTCGGCGGTGCTGCGCCCGGCCGGGCCGGCGGCGGCACGCGAAGCCGGACCCGACGGCGGGCACGTCGCCGGGCGAGTAGCCGAACCCGATGCCGCATCCGATGCCGCATCCGATGCCGCGCCAGAAGCCGGACCCGTCGCCGTCGCAGTCGAGGAGAGTTCGTGAACCTGCAGAACCGGACCAGGGTGATCATCCTGCTGGTCGCCGTCGTGCTGCTCGGCGCGGTCGGCACCGGGGCCGTCCTGTACGCGGCCGACCGCACCGCCCGCCGGGACCAGGCCCAGCCCGGCGGCCCCTCCGTCCGGCCCGGCACCGTTTCCCTCCAAGCCCCGAGCAGCGGGCGTCAGTTGATGTTCCGCAACATGGCCTGGGGCCCGCACCGGGACGAGATCACCACCGTCGCCGCCGACCACCCCGACGGCCCCCGCACGGCCTCCGGCGTCCAGTGCCTGCGCTTCCACGCCGCCGCGGGCACCGGCATCTGCCTCCAGGCCCAGCGCGGCGCGCTGGAGGACACCTACCGGGCCGTCATCCTCGACGACCACCTGCGCGAACGGCGCTCCTTCCCCGCCGCCGGCATCCCCACCCGCTCCCGGGTCTCGCCGTCCGGGCACCTCGCCGCCTGGACGGTGTTCGTCAGCGGCGACTCGTACGCGGGCAGCAACTTCTCCACCCGCACCTCGATCGTGGACGTCCGGGACTGGAACCTCCGGGAGAACCTGGAGGACTTCGCGATCATCCTGGACGGCCACCCGTCCCAGGCGCACGACATCAACATCTGGGGCGTCACCTTCGCCGACGACAACACCTTCTACGCCACCGTCGCCAGCGGCGGACAGACCCACCTCGTCCGCGGCGACCTCGCCGCCCGCACCCTCACCGCGCTGCACGACAACGTCGAATGCCCCTCCCTCTCCCCGGACGGCACCCGCATCGCGTACAAGAAGCGCGTCCCCGGCCTCCCCGACGACGCCCCGTGGCGGCTGTACGTGCTCGACCTCGCCACCATGACCGAGACCGCCACCGCCGAGCAGCGCAACATCGACGACCAGGCGCTCTGGTCCGGCGACGGCACCCTGCTCTACGCCCTGCCCGGCGACTACGGCGCCGACCTGTGGGCCGTCCCGGCCGACGGCTCGGGCAGCCCCCAGCCGGTCACCAAGGCTGCGGTGGCCCCCGCCTACCTGGGCTGAGGAACTCTCGGCTACGGTCCCACGTCGAGCACAGTGTGACGTCCTGATCGAACAACCGGATCGAACGTCCTGATCGAGGGGGAGCAGCAACCCGTGGACGGCATCCCACCCGAGCGCATGGTGACCGACTCCTGGCCCGCCCTGCACGGCCGACCCGTCCTGCGGCGCACCGTCGCCGTCGGGCTGGTGCTGTGCGTGTCCGTCGGCGCCGCCCTCGTGGTGCGCGGCGTCAACGCGCTCACCCTCGGCAGCCCCGGCCACGAGACCGACCGCGACCGCGCCGAACGCCTGGCCGGCCTCCACCCCTCCCAGCACCCCGGCGTCGGCCGGTACTACGTCCCGGTCGGCGCCGTCTACACCCACACCTCCGACGGCGCCCCCATCGCCTACCTCCACTACCGCCTCGGCGGCGGCAAGGCCCCGGGCCTCGGCGACTTCCTCAGCGCCTACGACCTCCCCGCCCCCGGCCCCGCCGCCCCCCTTCCGCCCGACCTCGTCGCCGCCCTCGGCGGCGACGAGCCGGCCGAGGCGCCGGAGCTCCCGGAGGGGCCGGTCACTCCGCCGTCTCCGACCTCCTCGCCGTCCGCTCTGCCGTCTTCGGCCACTTCACCGGTCACTCCGCCGTCTCCGGTCCCCTCGCCGTCCGTTCCGCCGCCTCCGGTCCCCTCGCCGTCCGTTCCGCCGTCTCCGGTCCCCTCGCCGTCCGTCTTCCCTGAGGCCGAGGCCTCTCCGTCCCCGTCCCCCTCCCGGTCCTGCTCGCACTCCTCGCACTCGCACTCCTCGCACTCCTCGCACTCCTCGCCGTCCGGGCCGTCCGGGCCGTCCGACCCGTCGTCCTCCGCCGCTCCGGCTCCCACCGGCGATGCCACCGCCCTCGCCCCCGAGGCGGACTCCGAGGCGGGCCCCGATGTCGACCCGGACGCCGATCCGGACGCCGGTCCCGATGCGGAGGTCACCCCCACCCCGGAGGTCACCCCGACCCCGGAGGTCACCCCCGCTCCCGACGGCGAGCCCGCCGTCATCGCGCCCACTCCCACCGCGACCGTCACCCCGACCCCCACCGCCACGCCCACACCCACGCGCACCTCCGCCACCCGCCGTATCTACGTGGCCGCCATCCCCGGCGGCCTCTCCGGCGCTGCCGACATCTACATCCGCGCCACCGGCTGACCCCAGGGCGCTCACCTCCCGTGCGCGCGCATGCCGCTGCCCCGCCGAGCGGTGCTCGACGGGGCAGCGGTGAGGGGGGTGGCGCTGCTCGGTCAGCGAGTGGCTGCCGGGACCCGGACCGGGACCGCGACGGGAGCAGCAACGGCGGCGGGGGCCGGGGCCGGGGCCGGGGCGGCGGTCCTGCGGGCGGGGGCCTGGCCCACGACCAGGGCGCCGAGGGCGAGCAGGAGGCCGAGGACCTGCCAGCCGGTGAGGGTCTGGCCGAGGACGACGAGGCCGCCGACGGTCGCGACGACCGGGTTGATCAGGCCGAGGAACGAGGCCGGGCCGGCGCCGAGGTGGGCGATGCCGCGGAACCACAGGACGTAGCCGAGCGCGGTGCTGAACAGGCCGAGGTAGGCGAAGCCGGCCAGGTTGGCGGCGCTCAGCGCGGGCGGCGCGCCCTCGACGAACGCCGCGAGCGGGACCAGGAAGACCGAGCCCGCGAGCAGCTGCCACGCGGTGAGGTCGGTCAGGGTGGCGCCCTCGGGGCGGCCCCAGCGGCGGGTGAGGACGGTGCCCATGGCCATCAGCGCGATCCCGATGACCATTGCGGTGATCCCGATGCCGTCCAGCCGGGCGCCGCTCTTGAGCACCAGGAGTGCGACCCCGGCGACCCCGACCAGTCCGGCGAACAGTGTGCGCCGTCCGGGCCGTACGCCGAGCACGCCGATCGAGAACCCGGCGACGAGCAGCGGCTGGATCGCCCCGATGGTGGCCGCGACCCCGCCGGGCAGGCGGTACGCGCCGACGAACATGAGCGGGAAGAACAGCCCGATGTTGAGCATCCCCAGTACTGCCGCCCGCCCCCACCAGCGCCCCTTGGGCAGCTTGCGGCCGATCGCCAGCAGCAGCAGCCCGGCGGGCAGGGCACGCAGCGCGGCGAGCAGCAGCGGGCGGCCTTCGGGCAGCAGCTGGGTGGTGACCAGGTAGGTCGTGCCCCAGGCAGCCGGAGCGAGTGCAGCGGTGGCGGCGATTCCTGCGCGCTTGCGGTCCATGACGGCCATCCCCTCAACGTTGATTATCTGAACGTTGAGATAAGTTCTACGCGCCGAGGTAGGTGAACGTCAAGTATGTGAAGGTTAAGATATTCGGGCGGGGGTCTCCCGGAAGCAGAGCCAGGAAGGCGGCAGACCATGCAGCAGCGCGACACCGTCGACGACATCGTCGAGCAGTGGGCGAGGACCCGTCCCGATCTGAACCCCGGCGCCATGGGCCTGATCGGCCGACTGCGGCGGCTCAACGTCCGGGTCGACAACGCCCTGCGCGAGTACTTCACCACCTGCGGCCTGGACTCCTCCGAGTTCGACGTCCTGGCCACCCTGCGCCGCTCCGGTGCGCCCTACGAGCTCAACGCCCGCGCCCTCCTCAAGGCCGCCATGGTCACCTCCGGCGCCATCACCAACCGGGTCGACCGGCTGAGCGCCAAGGGGCTGGTCGAGCGCAACCCCTCTCCGGACGACCGCCGCGCCGTCCTGATCCGCCTCACCCCGGCGGGCAAGGACCTCATCGACGGCGCCCTGGCCGGCCACGTCGACAACGAGGAACGCATCCTCGCCGCACTCGACGACGACGAGCGCGCCCAGCTCGACGGGCTGCTGCGCAAGCTCCTCGTCGCGCACGGCGACACCGAGCCGCTCCTCGACTGAGCCCCGGCCGCCCGGCACCCACACATCCGGCACCCGGCACCCGACCCGGGCCGGGCGTCGGGCAGCGGTGCGTGTCCGGTGGCCGCCCGGCTGCGTTGACCCCACGGAGCCCGCGCCTGCGGACCCTGCGGAACCGCACCGGAGGAGAGGCCCGATGAAGGACAGGACGCCCAGGGACATCGCCGTCGGCGACCAGCTGCGGGCGGCCGGTGCGGAGGGCGCCCGGTGGCTCGCCGCCGCCGGGTGGGGCCCGCCGGTGACCGTCCCGCTGTAGCAGGCCGCCCCGTGGCAGCGGGAGATCCGGGCCCGGATGCTGGCGGCGCAGGAGGACCGGTCCTGCACCTGGTGCGACCACCTGCTCGACGGCGGCCCCCAGCCCGTCGTCGTGCACGCCGAGTGCCCCACCCACCTGATCTGCCGGGCCTGTTCCGTCGCCGCCCGCCCCCACCGCCCCTGCCTGGACTGCGGCGGGCCCGCCGCCTCCCCGTCCCCGGCCGACGGTCGTGAGGACGTCTTCATGGGCGCGGTGACGATCTACACCCGCCTCCGCTGCGCCGCCTGCTGCCGCGCCGACGCCCTGCGTGGCACCGTCGGCGGCGGCCCCTTCGGCAACGGCGTCTGACGGCTCCCCGGCCGGGTCCGCCGCCCGGCCCACGGGCCGTACGCCGCCCGGCCGCGTGCACCGCGGAGCGTCGTCGCCGCCACGCCTCGGCCGCTCCTCAGGCCGCTCCGCGCAGGGCGGGCGGCTGCCAGTCGTAGGTCCGGGCGGAGCGGCTGAGCAGGGCGCGGGCGGGGAGGAGGCCGGCGAGGGTGAGGGCGGTGCTGCGGAGCAGGGTGGCGACGGGGGTGCGGAGGGCGACGAGGTCGCCGATGCGGCGGGAGCCGGTGACGATGGTGGTGGTGCGGGGGAGCCGGGCGGCGGTGTAGGCGGGGAGGGTGGTGACGGGGTCCGTGGCGGGGGTGAGCGGGGCGGCGAGCACGACGGCGTCCTCGATGGCCTGGCAGGCGCCCTGGCCCTGGAAGGGGCACATCGCGTGGGCGGCGTCGCCGAGGAGGGCGACCCGGCCGAGGTGGTGGGCGGGCAGGGGGTCGGCGAGGTCCCAGACGTCGTGGCGCAGGACGCGGTCGGGCTCGGCGAGCGCGAGGAGTTGGGGGACGGGGGCGCACCAGGTGCCGTAGTGGCGCAGGAGTTCGGCCTTCTCGTCGCCGTCGGCGGCCGCGGCGCCGGCGGGGGCGAGGGCGGCGCCGTACACGTAGACCCGGTCGTCGGCGAGCGGGACGACCCCGGCGAGCCGTCCGCGTCCCCAGACCTCGCCGACGGCGGCCGGTCGGCGGGCGGGCGTGACGATGGTGCGCCAGGTGGTGAAGCCGCTGTAGCGGGGGCCGGGGTGCCGGGGGAAGAGCAGGCCGCGGGTGGCGGAGCGGATGCCGTCGGCGGCGACGACCAGTGCGGCGGACCGCTCGCCGTCCGGGGTCCGGACGACGGCGGGTTCGGTGGCGCTTCCGGGGCTGACGAGCGAGGCGGGCGAGTCGGTGCGGACGGTGCCCTCCGGGAGGGCGTCGACCAGTGCGGCGATGACCTCGGCGCGGGCGACGGCGGCGATGGTGTCGCCGAAGCAGGCCTCGAAGGTGGCGGTGTCGGTGCGGGCGAGCCAGCGGCCGGAGGGGTGGCGCAGGCCGACGGCGGGGTGACTGTTCGCGAGGGAGCGCAGGCGTGCGCCGACGCCGAGCCGGTCGAGGGCGCGCAGGGCGTTGGGGGCGAGGGCGAGTCCGGCGCCGACGGGTTCGAGCGAGGCGGCGCGCTCGTGGACGGTCACGGGGACGCCCTGTCGGTGGAGGGCGAGGGCGGCGGCCAGCCCGCCGATGCCGCCGCCGATGACGATCGCCTGGTGCCTGCCCATGGATGGGCTCCTCTCCGACGCTCACACTACGGCTGTAGTTGCCGCTGTGCGTACCGTACTACACATGTAGTTCCGATGGACTGCTGCCGTAGTGGGTTGGGATCGTCCGAGGAGAAAGGCCATGATCGGACCCATGACACCCCCGCGCCCGACCCTGATCGCCGACGCCGCCATCACCCTGATCGCCGAACGCGGCCTGCGCGGGCTGACCCACCGCGCCGTGGACGAGGAGGCCGGGCTGCCTGCCGGATCGACCTCCAACCTCGCCCGGACCAGGGCCGCCCTGCTGGAGGTCGCGCTGGTCCGGATCGTCGCGCGGGAGACCGAGGACCACCCCGTCCTCACCGGCGAGCCCCCGGCCGACGCCTCGCCCCGGGAACTGCTCGAACGGGTCGGCGCCGACCTGCTCCTCCAGGCGCTCACCACCGGACGCCAGGTCACCCTGGCCCGCCTCGAACTCGCCCTGGAGGCCACCCGGAGGCCCGAACTGCGCGCCGTCTACGACCGGTTGGGCGCGCGCTTCGCCGACATCGCCGCCGCCCTGCTCGCCCGGTGCGGCTCGGTCGATCCGGTGGCCGACGCCCGGCGGCTGGTCCGCTGGTGCGACGGGGTGCTGTTCAATGCGACGGCCGGCAGCGGACACCTGCGCACGCCGGTGCCGGAGGAACTGCGCGAGGAGACGGCGCGCTACCTCGCCTCGCTGCTCGACCGGGACTGATCCGGCGCCACCGGACGGACGCGGCGCCGGCCCACGCCGCGACGGCCCGCGCGGCGCCCACCCGCCGCATGACGGCCCGCCGCATGACGGTCCACCCCATGGCGGCCCACCCCGTGGCGGCCGCGCCGTCGGGTCCGGGCTGCGCCGTCAGGCCTGCGCCGCGCCCACCCGCGCGGCGATGGTGCGGGCGCACTCGGCGGCGGAGGCCCGTGAGGTGTCCACCACCAGGTCGTATGCGACCCCCGCGTGCACCGCCTCCGCCTGCGCGGCGGCCATCCCGGCCACCCGGTCGCCGCGTGCGGCCTCCCGGGCCGCGGCCACCGCAGGCTCGCAGCGCACGCCGACCCAGAGCACGTCCAGGCCGTCCAGCGCCGCCCGCCAGCGGGCCTGCGAGGCGGTGGTGCCGAGGAACACCTCGTCCACCAGGATCCGGGCGCCGGCCCGGGCCATCGCCGCCACCCCGATCGTCCACGCGGCGTCCAGCCGGGCGAAGGCCGGCCCGACCTCGACCGTCCCGTCCCCGCCGTCCAGGCCGCCGATGCCCTCGCCGCCGTCACGCAGCGCGGGCGGCAGCGCGTCGACCATGGTGTCCGCGCCGAGGTGCAGCCACGGCTCGGGCAGCAGCTCCTGCAGGCAGCGGGCGATGCTCGACTTGCCGGAGCTGGAGCCGCCGTTGAGGACGATCACATGCATGGGCGGATCCTACGGTCTGCCGCCGTGGGCGGCCGCCGCGGCCGTGAAGGACGACGCCAGCGCGGGAGCCCCCGCCCAGTGCAGGTGCAGGTAGGAGGCGTGCACATTGCTCCCGGCGAAGCCCTCCGTGCGCGGCCCGGTCGGCAAGTGCCAGCCCCAGGCGGGGTGTTCGCCCGCGCCCGGTTCGCACACCGTCCGGTGGAACTCGTGCCCGCGCAGCCGGGTGCCGGCCGGTGCGAGCGGCGAGTCGTGCAGCGCGACGGCCTCCCGGTAGCCGAGGGTGAGGCGTTCGGTCATCCGGGCGCCGGTGTCCAGCACGCCGCACATCGGCAGGCCGTCCAACTCCCGTCCCAGGTAGAGCAGTCCGGCGCACTCGGCGGCGATCGGCCCGCCCGAGGCGGCGAACGCGGCGATGGCCGAGCGCAGTGCGGCGTTCCCGCTCAACTCCCGTACGTACAGCTCCGGGAAGCCGCCGCCGATGACCAGCCCGGCCGTCCCGGCCGGCAGCGCGGTGGCGTTCAGCGGGTCGAACGGGACGACCTCCGCCCCTGCCGCGCCGAGCAGTTCGGCGTTCTCGGCGTACGAGAAGGAGAACGCCGCGCCGCCCGCCACCGCGATCCGCGGCCGCCCGGCCACCGGGGTGACCTCGGCCGACGGGTCCCACGGTTCGGCGTCCAAGTCGGGCGCGGTGCGGGCGAGTTCCAGCAGAGCGTCCAGGTCGACGGAGGAGGCGACCAGGTCGCCCATGTCGGCGACCGCCTTCAGTGCCTCCGCCGAGCGCTCCACCGCCGGGATCAGCCCGAGGTGGCGGGACGGCGTGGCGACCGCCGCCGAGCGGCGCAGCGCGCCCAGCACGGGCACGCCGGAGCCCTCCTCCAGGGCCTCGCGCAGCAGGTGCTCGTGCCGGTCGGAGGCGACCCGGTTGAGGATCACCCCGGCCAGGCGCACCTGCGGGTCCCAGGAGGCGAAGCCGTGCACCAGCGCGGCCACCGAGCGGGACTGCGAGGAGCCGTCCACCACCAGCACCACCGGTGCCCGCAGCAGCTTGGCGACGTGCGCGGTGGACGCCAGCTCGCCGCGCCCCGAGGCCCCGTCGAACAGGCCCATGACGCCTTCGACGACCGCGACGTCGGCCCCCGCCGCGCCGTGCAGGAACAGCGGCGCGATCCGTTCCGGCCCGCACAGGAAGGCGTCCAGGTTGCGGCCCGGGCGCCCGGCGGCGAGCGCGTGGTAGCCCGGGTCGATGTAGTCCGGGCCGACCTTGTGCGGCGACACCGCCAGCCCGCGCGCGGCGAGCGCCGCGATCAGGCCGGTGGCGACGGTGGTCTTGCCGGCGCCGGAGGAGGGTGCGGCGACGACGAGGCGGGGGATTGTGCTCAACGGTCCACTCGATCTACCACTCGATGCCGCGCTGGCCCTTGCGGCCGGCGTCCATGGGGTGCTTCACCTTGGTCATCTCGGTGACCAGGTCGGCGAAGTCGGTCAGTGCCTCGGGGGCGTACCGGCCGGTGATGACGACGTGCTGGCTGCCCGGGCGGTCCTTGAGCACGGACACCACCTCGTCGGCGTCGATCCACCCCCAGTGCATCGGGTAGGTGAACTCGTCGAGCACGTAGAAGCGGTAGGTCTCGGCCGCGAGGTCGCGCTTGACCTGCTCCCAGCCCTCCTTGGCCGCCTCCTCGCTGGTCATCTCCTGCTCGGCGGAGCGCTGGATCCAGGACCAGCCGGAGCCCATCTTGTGCCAGTCGACGGTGCCGCCCTCGCCGGAGGCGCCGAGCACGCGCAGCGCGTTCTCCTCGCCGACCTTCCACTTGGCGGACTTCACGAACTGGAACACCCCGACCGGCCAGCCCTGGTTCCAGGCCCGCAGCGCCATGCCGAACGCGGCCGTGGACTTGCCCTTGCCGGGGCCGGTGTGCACGGCGGTGATCGGCAGCGTGCGGCGCTGACGGGTCGTCAGGCCGTCGTCGGGGACGCTCTCGGGGACGCCCTTGGGCATGGGTCAGGCCGCCTTTCGCAGGGTGGTCGCGCGGTTGTCGCGGACGGTCGTGGGACGGTTCTCGCGGACGAGCGAGGCCACGCCCTCGGCGCGCAGCTCGTCCAGGCTGACGGCGGTGCCGCCGAGTTGCCCGGCCAGGGTGCGGGCCAGGCCCAGTCGGACCGGGCCGGACTCGCAGTCCAGCACCACGCTCGCCGTGCCCTGCGCCGCGAACAGCGCGGCCGCGCGGTGGGAGCGGGCGAGCGCGTCGCGCCCGCCGGTGGCCCGGCCGTCGGTCACCACGACCAGCAGCGGGCGGCGGCTCGGGTCGCGCAGCCGCTCGACCCGCAGCACCTCGTGGGCCCGCAGCAGCCCCTCGGCCAGCGGGGTCCGCCCGCCGGTGGGCAGCGACTCCAGCCGGGCCGCGCCGACCTCCACGGAGGAGGTGGGCGGCAGCGCCAGCTCGGCGCCGGTGCCGCGGAAGGTGATCATGCCGATCTTGTCGCGCCGCTGGTAGGCGTCCATCAGCAGGGACAGTACAGCGCCCTTGACGGCGGTCATCCGCTGCCGGGCGGCCATCGATCCGGAGGCGTCGACCACGAACAGCACCAGGTTGGACTCCCGCCCCTGGCGCACCTGTTCGCGGAAGTCGTCCTTCTGCAGCACCAGCGCCCGGCCGCTGCGCCCGCGCGCCACCTGGTGCGGCGCGGCGGCCTGCAGGGTCGCGGTCAGGTGGAGCCGGCCGAGCGCGCCCTGCGGGCGGCGGGCGCGGATGGTGTGGCCGCCGTTGGTCTCGGCGGGGGAGCGGCGGCCCTGGGCGCCGTGGCCGGTGCCGCGGACGGTGAACAGCTTGGTCCGGTACGGGTCCCCGGCCGCGACCGGCGCCGACTCCCGTGCGGGGGAGGGGTGCTGGGTCGGGACGGGCTGCTGCGGCTGCTGCTCCGCGTCGTCCGGTCCGTCCGGTCCGTCCGCCGCGGGCGCCTCCGGTGCGCCGTCGGCGGACGGCTCGGGCGCCCCGCCGCCGTCCGGGCCGCCGCCGTCGGGGCCGCCCTCGGGGCCGCCCTCCGGGCCCGGGCCGTCGCCCTCGGGCTCCGGATCGTCGTCGCCCTGGGAGTGCTCCTCCAGCGTCCGCTCCAGCTGCTCCTCGTCCAGCCCCGGAGCGTCGAAGGGGTTGCGGCGCCGCCGGTGCGGCAGCGCCAGCCGGGCGGCCTGGCGGACGTCCTCCTCCAGCACCTCGGTGCGACCGTCCCAGGCGGCGAGCGCGACGGCCGTGCGGGCCATCACGATGTCGGCGCGCAGGCCGTCCACCTCGAACGCGGCGCACACCGCGGTGATCTGACGCAGCGCCACATCGGTCAGCTCGACCTTGGGGAGCAACTCCCGGGCTGCGGTGATGCGTTCGGCGAGCGCCCGCTCCTCCTCGGCGAACCGCGCGGCGAAGCCGGCCGGGTCCGCGTCGTACGCGAGCCGGCGCCGGACCACCTCGGCGCGCTCGGCCGGGTCCCGGGTGGCGGCGATCTCGACGGTCAGGCCGAACCGGTCGAGCAGCTGCGGCCGCAGCTCGCCCTCCTCCGGGTTCATCGTGCCGACCAGCAGGAAGCGGGCCGCGTGCCGCACCGACACGCCCTCGCGCTCGACGTACGAGCGGCCCATCGCGGCGGCGTCCAACAGCAGGTCCACCACGTGGTCCTGGAGCAGGTTCACCTCGTCGATGTACAGCACGCCGCGGTGCGCCCGGGCGAGCAGTCCGGGCTCGTACGCCTTGACGCCCTCGGCCAGTGCGCGCTCCAGGTCCAGCGAGCCGACGATCCGGTCCTCGGCCACGCCGACGGGCAACTCGACCAGCTGGGACGGCCGTTCGTGGCTCACGGCGGCGGAGTGCGGCCCGTCCGGGCACTGCGGGTCGGGCGCGGCCGGGTCGCAGGCGAAGCGGCAGCCCTCAACGGTGGCGATGGACGGCAGCAGGCCGGCCAGCGCGCGCACCATGGTCGACTTCGCGGTGCCCTTCTCGCCGCGCACCAGCACGCCGCCCACAGCGGGGGAGACCGCGTTCAGCAGCAGCCCGAGCCGCAGGTCGGCCATGCCGACGATCGCGGTGAACGGATAGCGGACGTCAGTCATGCGTCACTCCCAGGTGCCCCGGGCGCCAGGAACGGCAGCGATCCGGCCGCCGGCACCCCGCCCTCGATCAGCTTCCACAGCGCGTCGGTGTCCGCGTGTTCCTCGATCAGGTCGCCCAGCCGGTCCAGCCGGGCCTCGCGCGCCTCGGCGAACGAGGTGTCCGGGGCCGGCACGAACGCCCGCCCGGCCAGGTCGGCGACCTCGCGCAGGAGTTCGCGGCGGAAGCCGTCGTTCTCCAGCACGCCGTGCCAGGTCGTGCCCCAGACCGAGCCCGCCCGGCAGCCGTCCAGGCTCTGCCCCCGGTCATCGGAGATGAACCTGTCGCCGCCCTCCACGGTCACCACCCCGTGGTGGATCTCGTAGCCCACGACCCGCCGGCCGTACGCCTCGCCGACCGGCCGCGCCAGCACCTTCTCGACGCCGAACCGCACCTGCGTCGGCAGCAGGCCGAGCCCGTCGACGGCGCCCGCCTTGGACTCCACCTCGTCGACGATCCCGCGCGCCAGCATCTGGTAGCCGCCGCAGACCCCGAGGATCGGCAGCCCGGCCGCCGCGCGCGCCTTCAGCGCCGGTTCCAGGCCGCGCTCGCGCAGCCAGGCGAGGTCCGCCACGGTGGCCCGGGTGCCGGGCAGCACCACCAGGTCGGCGTCGGCCAGCTCCTCCGGCCTGGTGGCCCAGCGCACCAGGACGCCGGGCTCCTGCGCCAGCGCGTCCACGTCGGTGAAGTTGGACAGCCGGGGGAAGCGCACCACGGCCACCCGCAGCACGTCCGCCCCGACCGGGCCGCGCCCGTCGACCCGGTCCACCACGGTCGACAGGTCCAGCGAGTCCTCGGCGTCCAGCCACAGCCCGGGCAGCATCGGCAGGGTGCCCAGCACCGGACGGCCGGTCAGCCCGTGCAGCATCTCCAGGCCGGGCGCGAGCAGCCGCGCGTCGCCGCGGAACTTGTTGACGAACCAGCCCGCCACGTGCCGCTGGTCCTCCGCGGACAGCAGCGCCAGCGTGCCGTACATCGCCGCGAACACACCGCCCCGGTCGATGTCCCCGACCACCACCACGGGCAGCCCGGCGGCCGTGGCCAGGCCCATGTTGGCGATGTCGCGGTCGCGCAGGTTGATCTCGGCGGGCGATCCGGCGCCCTCGCAGACGACCACCTCGTAGCGGCTGCGCAGATCGGCCAGGCACTCCAGGGCGCGTTCCAGCAGGACGGGCTTGCGCTCGCGGTAGTCCAGCGCGCCCACCTCGGCGACCGGCCTGCCCAGCAGCACCACCTGGCTGCGGCCGTCCGCGCCGGGCTTCAGCAGCACCGGGTTCATCGCCGCCTCCGGCTCCACCCGGGCGGCCTGCGCCTGCATCGCCTGGGCGCGTCCGATCTCGGCGCCGTCGGCGGTGACGAAGGAGTTCAACGACATGTTCTGTGCCTTGAACGGCGCGACCCGCACGCCCTGGCGGGCCAGCCAGCGGCAGATGCCGGCGGTGACCACGCTCTTGCCCGCGTCCGAGGTCGTCCCGGCGACCAGCAGCGCGTTCGTCATGCCCTTCCCCTCTTCCCACGGAGCGCGCGCAGCAGGACGTGCCCCGCGACCGTCGTACCCAGCGCCAGCGCGCCCACCCGCCGGGAGAGCGTGCAGGCCCGTTCGATGTCGTCGACCGTGACCGGCCGCAGCTCCCCGCCGAGCACCGGCCGGTGCTCGACGCGCTCGCCGTACTGCAGCGTCCCGCCCAGCCGCACGCCCACCGCGCCGGCGAACGCCGACTCCGCCTGACCGGCGTTCGGGCTCGGGTGCGAGGAGCCGTCGCGCCGCCAGACCCGCCAGGCCGTCCGCGGCTGCGGGGCGGCGGCCACCGTCAGCAGGGCCGTCAGCCGGGCGCCGGGCCAGCCCGCCACGTCGTCCAGCCGGGCCGAGGCCCAGCCGAACCGGGCGTGGCGCGGCGAGCGGTGGCCCACCATGGCGTCCAGGGTGTTCACCGCGCGGAAGGCCAGCAGCCCGGGCGTGCCGGCCAGGGCGCCCCAGGCCAGGGCGTTCACCACGGCGTCGGCGGTGTTCTCGGCCACCGACTCGACCACCGCGCGCGCGATCTGCTGCTCGTCCAGCGCGCTCGGGTCCCGCCCGCACAGGTGCGGCAGCCGCTCCCGCGCGGCCCGCAGGTCGCCCTGCTGCAGGGAGCGGCCGATGGCGCGGGCCTCCCGGGTCAGCGAGGTGCCGCCGAGCACGGTCCAGGTCGCGGCCGCCGCCAGTGCGGCCCGGCCCAGCGGTCGCCGGCCGACGGTACGGTCCAGGGCGAGGGCGCCCGCCGCGACCGTACCCACGCACAGCGCCGTGTACCCGGCCCCGGCCGCCCGGTCGTCGCGCCACAGCCGCCGCTCCAGGCGGGTGGCGGCGCTGCCGAAGACGGCCACCGGGTGGCCCCGGCGCGGGTCGGCGAAGCGGGCGTCGGCGGCGTAGCCCACGACGGCGCCCACCGCGAACGCGGCGGCGCGGCCCCAGCGGCGGCCGGCCGCAGGACGGACGGTCACCGGCCGCACGCCGGAAGGCGGCTCATGGAGGGACAGCTCAACGAGAGGGAGCCCAGCGGAAGGCGACTCATCGAGAGGCGGCTCATCGGGAGACGGCTCGGCGGAAGGCAGTTCGGAGTCCGGCCGGGCGGGGCAGCCTGCATCGCGTGCGTGTCCTCACTCAGGGTCCGCGCCCTGGATCGACGTAGCGGGGGCGAGAGTCTCCTGGCTTCCGGGTCGGACGCACCCCCGGTGCCTTCCAGCGGCTTCTGACGGCCCGCCGTGGCGAGATTTCCGAGCGTGCTCCCCGGTGACAGTGGCGGGACCGCGCCGGACTCGCACCGGCTTCCTCTCCATGCCTCCGATTGGCCCCAGGATCCCATCACGCGGCCGAACCGGGAGTCAACCGAGGTCACGGAGGGGTTGGTCACACGGGACGGCGGCCGATGAGCTGTGGGATCGCCCAGCGCGGCACCGCCCCCGGGCCGGCCGCTTCGTGGGTTCGGTCGCTGGGGTCGCGCCGTGGTCCGCGCCTAGCGTTCGGTGGCATGCGTCGCAGAAAGCCCCCCGCCGCCCCGCCCCCGGTGCCGTTCTCGCCCGCAGCCGCCCGCGCCCACCGGGCCGCCCTCGGCCTCACCCCCGAACAGGTCGCCGAGGGCCTGGCCGCGCACGGCGTACGGCTGCTGCCCGCCCACGTCCTCGCCTGGGAGAGCGGCGAGCTGCGCCCCGGCGAAGCGGAGTTCATCGCCCTCGCCCGCGCCCTCTGGTGCCCCGCCGCCCAGCTGATGGACACCCGTCCGGTCCGGTTGCGCGACCACCGCGTCGCCCGTGAGCTCGGCCAGGCGGCCGTCGCCGAGCGCACCGGCACCACCCTCGGCTCCTACCGGCAGGCCGAACTGACCGACCGCTGGGAGGGCGACGAGGAACAGACCCGCGCCCTCGCCGACGTCCTCGGCCTCGGCCTGCCCGAACTCGTCGAGGCCACCGGCCGCGGGGAGGCGCTCGACCACCTCCTCCGCCAGTGCGTCACCGGCCGCTGGCAGCCCCACCTCCGCGCCCTCGCCCGCATCGTCCCCGCCCCCGCCGACGCCCTCGCCGACGCCCTCGCCGCCCTCCACCAGGAGCACCACGTCCCTACCCACTGGGGCGCCACCGCCCGCACCGCACCGCCCCCGGCCGCCGGATCCCTCACCCCCCGCTTCTGGCACCTCCTCGACACCGCGGGCACCACCGGGCCGACCGCGTGACAACGGGCACCACCGGGCCGACCGCGTAACAAGGGGAGGCGGCCGGCCCTCCGACGGCGGGTGCGGATCCGGAGGCCGTGCCCCGGACGGGTCAGCCCGGTGGCCGCGCGGGCGGGGCGCCGGTGGACTGGTGCACGAACACCGTCCGGTCCGAGACCAACAGAGCGGGGAACGATATGCGCTGGGGAACCGCTGCCGTCGTGGCGGCCGCCGCCGTCGGAACCGGGGCCGTCGTCCTGGTGATCGGCCGTCGGGCTTCCGAGCGGATGGTCCGTCCGGTGACCGCCGGGCGGGAGTCCGGGCGGGAGTCCGGGCCGGTCGTGGTCCGGAGCGTCGGCGCCGGGCGGGTCACCTTCACCCGCAGTCCGGAGAGCCTGCACCCCGGCCGCTGGGCGGTCGAGTGGGGCGACAACGGCCACGCCGTCGTCGAGGACGTCCTGCACAGCGACGAGCAGGGCGTCACCCGTCGGCTGGTCCGCGCCGACCAGGGCACGCTCACCCCCGGCACCGAGGTCCGCTTCACCCCCCGCGTCCACCTCGGCGACCCCACCCGGGCACTCGGCCTCGCCTACACCGACACCTCCGCCGACGGGGAACTCGGCGCGCTCCCCGCCTGGCACCTCGACGGCAAGCGCGGCACCTGGGTGATCCTCGTCCACGGCCCGGAGGCCGACCGCCAGCAGACCCTCCCGGTGCTGCCCGTCCTCGACCGCTTCGGCCTGCCCGTCCTCGCCGTCACGTACCGCGGCGACGAGGGAGCCCCGGCCTCCCCGGACGGGTACAGCCACTTCGGCGAGACCGAGTGGCGGGACGTCGAGGCGGCGGTACGGCTGGCGCTCGACAACGGCGCGAGCCGGGTGATCCTCTACGGCTGGTCGGTCGGCGCCACGGTGGTCCTGCAGACCGCGGCCCGCTCGACCTGGGCCCACGCCATCAGCGGTCTGATCCTCGACTCGCCGGTCCTCGACCTGCCGGGCTCCGCCCGCCGCGACGCCGAACGGCTCGGCTTCCGCGGCGCCGCCGCCGAACTCGGTGTCCTCGCCGCGCGGGGCCGCACCGGGGTCGACCTCGCCGACTTCTCCCGGATCGCCGAGGGTGCCGACCTGCGCGTCCCGACGCTGCTCCTGCACAGTCCGGACGACCGGGTCTCCCCGTTCCACAGCGCCGAGCGGCTCGCCGCCGCCCGCCCCGACGTGGTCAACCTCCAGGCCTTCCCCGGCGCCGACCACGGCACCCTGTGGAACAGCGCCCCCGACCACTACACCGAGCTCCTCCGCCGCTGGCTCACCCCCCTCCTCTGACCCGGGGGCCGGCGCCCGCGCGGCCGGCAGCCGTGGGGCTGCGGGCCGGGCGCCGGGCGCCGGGCACGGGGCACGCGGCGCCGGGCCGGGTGGCGCGGGAAGTCGG
>NZ_JBEOUW010000009.1:247116-271299 GCF_040303045.1 Kitasatospora sp. NPDC096140 | reverse complement strand
GCCGCGCCCCCCCCCCCGGGGGGTCGGCGGGGGGGCTCCTCGTTTGTTGTTCGGTGTGCGGGGGGGGGGCGTCCACCGCGGCGCCCCCCCCCCCCCGCCAAATAATTGGGCGTACCCCGAACCATCTGTTTTACTGGCTCACATGACTGCGACGACGAACTGCACCCCCACCGGCACGCTGCCGGCAGGTGAGCGTGCCATGTGCCGTCGAATGTGTCACTGCTGAGGGCCACCGCCCCCGGCACCCCCGTACGGGTGCCTCCCCTCGCGCCCCGAAGCGAGACTCGGCGCCGCTCCCGCCCGTGTGAGCGCGCCCATCCTCCCGGACCCCTTCCCTTGCCGTGCCCGCCCACTCGCGGGTGCCGGTGACTCGTGAGGGCCGCGCCGTCGCGCGTCCCGGCCGCTCGGCGGCCACGACCGAGGGCGTCAGGTCCGGATCCCCCCGGCGGAGCGCCGCAGGAAACCGCCGACCGGAACCCGGTCGGGCGGTCGACCCGTGCCGCCCGCCCCCGACCCACGGAAGCAGCTGTGATCACCACCACGGACCTCACGAAGGTCTACCGCTCCCGAGGCCGCGAGGTGACCGCCCTCGCCGGTGTCGACCTGCACGTCCGCCCGGGCGAGGTCTACGGCGTCGTCGGCACCAGCGGTGCCGGCAAGTCCACCCTCATCCGCTGCGTGAACATGCTGGAGCGCCCGACCTCCGGCACCGTCACCGTGGACGGGGTCGAGCTCACCGCGCTGCCCGGCGGCGAGAACCGGGCCGGACGGGAACTGCGCGAGGCGCGCCGCCGGATCGGCATGGTCTTCCAGCACTTCAACCTGCTGTCCTCGCGGACGGTGCAGCAGAACGTCGAACTCCCGCTGGAGATCATCGGTCTGGACCGCACCCAGCGCCGCCGCAAGGCCGCCGAACTGCTCGACCTGGTCGGCCTCGGCGACAAGGCCCGCAGCTACCCCAACCAGCTGTCCGGCGGCCAGAAGCAGCGCGTCGGCATCGCCCGCGCCCTGGCTGGCGACCCCAAGGTGCTGCTCTCCGACGAGGCCACCTCGGCGCTCGACCCGGAGACCACCCGCTCGATCCTCAACCTGCTGCGCGAGCTCAACCAGCAGCTCGGCCTCACCGTCCTGCTGATCACCCACGAGATGGACGTCATCAAGTCCGTCTGCGACTCCGCCGCCCTGATGCGCGGCGGCAAGGTGGTCGAGTCCGGCGCGCTGACCGACCTGCTCGCCGAGCCCCGCTCCGAGCTGGCCCGCGAGCTGTTCCCGCTCAGCGAGTTCGGCACCGGCCACCCCGGCTCCACCGTGCTGGAGATCACCTTCCAGGGCGACACCTCGGCCCAGCCGTTCGTCTCCCAGCTGGCCCGCACCTACCAGATCGACATCAACATCCTCGGCGCCGCGGTGGAGACCATCGGCGGCCGGATGGTCGGGCGGATGCGGGTCGAGCTGACCGGCGGGCACCAGGACAACGTGGTGCCGATCGGCTACCTGCGCGAGCAGGGCCTGCAGGTGGACGTGATCGGCGCGGCGGAAGGAGCGGTGGCATGACCTGGGACGAGATGTGGGCCCTGATGAGGCCCGCCACGGTGGAGACCTTCCAGATGGTCGGCGTGTCCACGGTCTTCACCGTGCTGCTCGGCCTGCCGCTCGGCGTCCTGCTGGTGCTCACGTCCAAGGGCGGGGCGCTCCAGAACCAGCCGGTGAACAAGGTGCTCGGCGCGATCGTGAACCTCGCGCGCTCGCTGCCGTTCATCATCCTGATGATCGCGCTGATCTCCTTCACCCGCTGGCTGACCGGCAACTCGCTCGGCTGGCAGGCCGCCACCGTGCCGCTGACCGTCGGCGCGATCCCCTTCTTCGCCCGGCTCGTCGAGACCAACGTCCGCGAGGTCGACCGCGGCCTGGTCGAGGCCGTGCAGGCGATGGGCGGCGGCACCTGGACGCTCGTCCGCAAGACCTTCGTCCCCGAGGCCCTTCCCGGCATCGTGGCCTCCGTCACCACCACCGTCATCGCGCTGATCGGCTACTCCGCGATGGCCGGCACCGTCGGCGGCGGCGGCCTCGGCGACCTCGCCTACCGGTACGGCTACCTGCGCTTCGAGACCGCCTTCATGTGGATCATCGTCGCCGAGATCGCGCTCATCGTCACCGCCGTCCAGCTGGCCGGCGACTACCTCGTGCGCCGCCTGGCCGACCGCGGCCACGGCGGAGGCCGGACCCGCCTGCTGCGCCTCCCCGGCGCCGCCACCGCCGACGAGGACCTCGTCGCCTCCTAGGCCCCCGTCGCCTCCTAGGCCTCGTCGCCTCCCAGACCTCCCACGTCCGATCCCCGGGCGCGGCTCCCCGTATCACGCAGAAAGGCACTTTTCGTGCGCAACGTTGTGAAGTTCACCAGTGTCCTCGCCACCGCCGGCCTCGCCCTCTCGGTGGCCGCCTGCAGCAGCTCGGGCTCGTCCTCCTCGGACCCGAACGCGCCGCTCAAGGTCGTCGCCAGCCCCACCCCGCACGGGCAGATCCTCAAGTTCGTCAAGGACAACCTCGCGGAGAAGGCCGGCCTCAAGCTGGACATCAAGGAGGTCACCGACTACGTGACCCCCAACACGGCGGTGCAGGACGGTTCGGCCGACGCCAACTACTTCCAGCACGTCCCGTACCTGGAGGACTTCAACAAGAAGCGCGGCACGGACGTCGTCTCGGTCGGGACCGTGCACCTGGAGCCGCTCGGCGTCTACTCCAAGAAGGTCAAGTCGATCACCGACCTCCCGGACGGTGCCACCATCGGCCTGCCCAACGACGCCACCAACGAGGGCCGCGCGCTCAAGCTGCTCGCCGACAACAAGCTGATCACCCTCAAGGACGGCGCCGGCACCGCCGCCACCCCGGCCGACGTGACCGGCAACCCGAAGAACCTCAAGTGGAAGGAGCTGGAGGCCGCCCAGCTGCCCCGCTCCATCGCCGACGTCGACGCCGCCGTCATCAACGGCAACTACGCGCTGGACTCCGGCCTCAAGCCCGCCACCGACGCGCTGGTGCTGGAGAAGGCCGAGGGCAACCCGTACGCCAACATCCTCGCCGTCAAGAAGGGCAAGGAGAACGACCCGCGGGTCAAGAAGCTGGCCGAGCTGCTGCACTCCGACGAGGTCAAGAAGTACATCGAGGACACCTTCCAGGGCTCGGTCGTCCCGGCGTTCTGATCCGTCGTACCGCCGCCGTACGCCCCCCACGCCCGACCGGGCCCCCGCCGCACCTCGGCGGGGGCCCGGTCGGGCAGTATGCACCAGGGACACCTTCGGGCGACCGCGTTCTGACGTACCGTCGTGCGCGCGGCGCACCGCGTGGTACCCGGAGTGCGACGGAGGCGTACGGTGTTGTGTTCACGACCCGGCGAGGAGAGACGGCATGGCAGCGAGCTTCCCCGAGACCGCCATCAGCACCGAACGGTTGCTGTTGCGTCCCCTTGCGGAGGACGACGCCCCCGGCCTCTCCACGATGATGGCCGATGACCTCGTCCTGGCCTGGACCGACCTCCCGCAGCCCTTCACCGAGGCGTACGCCGCCGAGCTCGCCCGCACCCTCGCCCCCGCCCACCGGGCCGCCGGGCGCGGCATCGTCTTCGCCGTCACGGAACACCTGACCCAGCGCCTGGTCGGCCTGGTCGAACTGCGCAACACCGACTGGCGGCTGCGCAGCACCGAGATCTCCTACGTCACCGCCTCCTGGGCGCGCGGCGAGGGCTACGCCCCGGAGGCCGTCCTCGGGGTCGCCCAGTGGCTGTTCGAGGACCGCGGCTTCCTGCGCCTGGAGATGCGCACCGCCGCGGGGAACACCGCCGCCCAGCAGGTCGCCGGGAAGATCGGTGCGATCAGCGAGGGCGTGCTGCGCAGCGCCTGGATAGTGCGCGACGAGCCCGGCGAGGTCGTGGTGGGGGTGCCGTCCGGCCGCCGGGCCGGGGGAGAGAGCCGCAGCGACCTCATCCTCTGGAGCCTGCTCCCGGAGGACCTGGAGTCGCCCGAGCTGCACCGGGACGGCTGGCACGGCGACCGCCGCTACGTGCTGCGCGACTGAACCCGTGGCACCGGGGCCGCCGGACCTGCCCGGTCGGACCGCGCGCTGCCGGACCGCGCCGGGTCGGACCGGGCGCGATGGGCCCCGCCCGGCCGGACAGCCGCCGGTCACCCGCTCGCCACGGACATGTGTACGAGATGTCCGCCTCCGGGGGATCACACCCGGTAGCCTCTGACCGGCGCCGCACCACCGCGCACCGCGGCGCACCGAGTGGCGCACCGAGTCGAGGGAGAACGGCCGCAGATGGCTGACCGGATCACGGTCATCGGGTGGGACGGCACGCCGCTGACCGAGGCCGCCGGTGCGGCCCTCGCCGCGGCGACCCTGGTGGCCGGAGCTCCTTACCAACTGAGCGCCCTCCCGGTGCCGGACGCCGCCGAGCGGATCGCCCTCGGCGACATCCGGCAGGCGGCCCGCCGGATCGCCGAGCACCGCGGCGCCGCCGTCGTGGTCGCCGAGGGCGACCCGGGTTTCTTCGGCGTGGTGCGCACCCTGCGCCGCCCCGAGTACGGCCTCGAACTGGAGGTCCTGCCCGCCGTCTCCTCCGTCGCCACCGCCTTCGCCCGGGCCGGCATGCCCTGGGAGGACGCCCAGGTGGTCAGCGCGCACGGCGGCCGGCTGCGCCGCGCGGCCAACATCTGCCGGGCCCACCCCAAGGTCGCGGTGTTGACCGCCCCGGGCGCCGGGCCCGCCGAACTCGCCCTGATGCTGCGCGGGGTGCACCGGACCTTCGTGGTCTGCGAGGCCCTCGGGACCCCGGACGAGGACGTCACCGTCCTCACCTCCGACCGGATCGCCGACCACGTGTGGCGCGACCCCAACGTGGTGCTGGTGATCGGCGGCGGCGCCCAGGCCGCCGCGGTGGACCAGGCGGCCGGCTGGCTGGCCGGGCGCCCGGTCGGCTACCCCGGCGCGGAGCGCGGCTGGGCGCTCCCCGGTGATGCCTACGCGGGCGCCGGGCGCACGGGTGGTGGGACCGGCGCGTCGGAGGAGCTCCCCGCGCACGTACGCGCCCTGGTGCTGGCCCGTCTGGGTGCACGTCCCGGGGACCTGGTCTGGTCGGTCGGCGCGGGCAGCGGCGCCCTCGCGGTGGAGGCGGCCCGGTTCGGCGCCGCCGTGGTCGCGGTCGAGGGCTCCCGTTCGGCCTGTGCCCGGCTGGCCGTCAACGCCCGCCGGTACGGCGTCGAGGTGGAGGCCGTGTACGGCAGCGGTCCCGAGGTGTTCGGCGGCCTGCCGGAGCCGGACGCGGCGGTGGTGGAGTCCGGCGGACCGGAGGTGGTGCGCGCGGTGCTGGCCCGCAAGCCGGCGCGCTTCGTCGCCCTGGCCCGGACCTTCGCCGAGGCGGAGGAGATCCGCCGGGCGATCGACGGGGCCGGCTACCGGGCGGACGGCGCGCTGCTCCAGTCGACCCCGCTGCGGTCCGCGGGCGAGGGCGGCGAGCTGGAACTGGGGGCGGGCGGCACCGGCGCACTGGTGCTCTGGGGTGAGCAGATCGTGTGAAGGCCTCGGGCGTGCGCCGGGGCGCGGCGGTCGCGCGGGCGGTGGTCCGCGCACGGCGCGGACGGTGATCCAGGTCGCATCCGGACACTGATTCGAGAGGTGACCGCGCCGGGCCGGTAGTGTGACGTCCTGGGCGGCTGCAGCGGTCGGCGACCCACCCGATTCGGTCGGTTTGTCACCTTTTTGACGTGGTGCAGGCCGGTTCCGCTCGGAGTGTGGGCAATTCGACGAGCTTCGTGCCGGACCTGGAGAATGCCGTAGGGTCCGGTGCGGTCGTGCCGGTTGCTCCGGGTTGTCGTTGTTTCAGACGATGCGTCGCCCCGTGCGGGCGGTGCACCGGGCCGGGGTGCCGCAGCGCGCCGGAAGGACTTGGGCCGCAGCGCTACGGCGCGGCGGCCGCGTGTGGTTGAGGGGCGGGTCGGTGCAGGCCCGGCCCGTGCGGATGGGCGCTGCGATCGGTGATCGTGTCGCCAAGGGCGCGGCAGCGGCCTGGAAGGAGCTTTGACAATGACCGATGGCGGCCACGTCCCGGGCGAGGGACTGCCGGAGCACCTGCACGCCGGGCCTGACCCGCTCGGCGGACCGGAGGGCGTCGCGGGCGTTGCACCTCTGCAGGGCGTCGCGACGGACGGCGGAATGATCCCGAACCCGGCGGCCCCGGTCGGCGGCATGCCCGGCGCGATGCCGGGCATGGGCACCATCCCGCCGCAGGGACAGCCCGGCTACGCCGTCCCCGGCGTGCCGGCGCCCGGTCTCCCCGGCGAGGGGTGGGGCGTCGACCAGGGCGCCCCGCGCCCGGCCTTCCACTTCCTCGACCAGCCCGACTCGCCGGACGGCCTGGACGACGATGACGACGTGCTGCTGATGCCCGGCCCGCAGGGCTCCTGGGGCGAGCCGATGGCGGCCGTCCCCGCCGAGCAGATGCCGCTCGCGCCGCAGCAGGACGGCACCCCGGTCGAGCCGTCCTGGCCGCCGGTGGACCCGCCGGTGCCCGGCGCCGAGCAGGTCCAGCAGCAGCCCGTCCAGCTGCAGCAGCAGATGCAGCAGCCGATGACGCAGGCTCAGCCGCCGCGCCGCCCGCTGCACGCCGGGCCGCCGATCCCGGACCCGTCGCTGATGACCGGTCAGGTCCCGGTCCGTTCGCTGGCCGACCGCGGCCCGTCGCAGGGCGGCACGCCCGCGCACGGCATCCCGGTCGTCGGCCGGCCGCCGATGGCCGAGGCCGCCTTCCAGGCTCCGGCCGCCGTGCCGCACGCCGCTCCGGCGGCGCCGGTGCCGCCGGTCGTTCCGCTGGTCCCGGGTGCTCCGGTGGCGGACGGTCAGCAGCTGCCGCTCGCCCCGGACGTCCAGCAGCCGCTCCAGGTGCCGCTGGACTCGCAGCCGGTCGAGGGCGTGTTCGCCGTCGAGACGGTCGGGGCGATCGAGGTGATCGAGGTCGTCGAGACGCCGGAGGCCGTTCAGGCCGCCCCGGTCGTCGAGGGTGCCCAGGCCGCGCAGGCCGCGCAGGCCGTGGCGGCGCCCGAGGCCGTCGTGGCGGCCGCGTCCGTCGCGCCGCAGGCCGTCGTGGTCGAGCCGGTCGCCGAGCAGGCCCAGGCCGAGGCCGCCGTCGCTGCGGTCGCCGTCGAGTCCGTCGCGGTCGAGTCGGTCGCGGTCGAGTCGGTGATGGTGGAGCCGGTCGCTGCCGAGTCCGTCGCCGTCCAGTCCATCGCCGTCGAGGGTGCAGTCGAGCAGGCCGGGGCCGAGGCCGCGGCTCCGGCCGGTCAGCCGCGCCGGATCTCCGCCTTCCTCGCCGCACCCACCCCGCACGGCCTGCCCAAGGTCGAGGCGGCCCAGGGGCCGGCGGTCGAGGAGGCGGCCCCGCAGCAGTCCGTGCCCATAGTGGCCGCCGACGCGCCGCAGGCCGTCGAAGGCGGCGAGACCGCCCAGGCCGCTCCCGTCGCCGAGCCCGCCCAGGGCGCGGAGGCCGCCGAGGCCGTCGCGCCGCAGGCCGTCGAGGCCGCTGCGATCGCGCCGGAGGCCGTCGCCGAGCCGGTCGCCGAGACCGCCGCGGGCACCGGTGAGATGCCGTCCGGGCAGGCCGTCAGCGAGGCCGGCGCCGAGACCGTCACCGAGGTCGTCACCGAGGCCGTCGACGAAACTGCCGCCGAGGCCGAGCAGCCGGAGCAGCAGGAGGCCGCGCCGGCCCAGGCCCCGGCCGAGACGCAGGCCGGGACTCCGGCGGAGGCCCCTGCCGAGCCGGTCGCCGAGCAGGCCCAGGTGCCGGCCGAGGCTCCCGCCGAGGGTGTCACCGAGCAGGTCCAGGCCGAGGCCGCGGGTGACACCGCAGCCGCGACCACCGCCGAGCCTGCCACCGCGGAGTCCGCCACCGCCGAGTCCGCCGCCGCGGGCGAGGCCGCGCAGCCCGCCGAAGCCGCCGCGCAGGAGCCGGAGCAGCAGCCCGCTGCCGAGGCCGCCGAGGCTTCTGCTCCCGCCGCCGAGCCCGCCCAGGGCGCGGAGGCCGCCGAAGCCGCTGCGGTCGCGCCGGAGGCCGTCGCCGAGCAGGCCCAGGCCGCCGCCGAGCCGGTCGCCGAGCAGGCCCAGGCCCCGGCCGAGGCGCCCGCCGACGCAGCCGTCGAGACCGTCGAGCAGGCCCCCGAGACCGCCGTCACCGAGGAGCCGCAGGCCGAGCAGCCGGTCGCCGTCGACCAGCCCGCCGACCAGCCCGCCGCGGAGGAGCAGGCCGCCGCCGAGCAGCCCGCCGCCGAGGAGCCGCAGCCCGAGGAGCCCGCCGAGCCGCGCGGCCCGGCCGCCCCGGGCTACGACGAGGCCGGTCGCGACGCCGTCCACCAGGTGATCCGCGAGCGCCGCGACATCCGCAACGGCTTCCGCTCGGACCCGATCCCGCACGAGGTGCTGATCCGCGTCCTGGAGGCCGCGCACACCGCGCCCAGCGTCGGCTACTCGCAGCCCTGGGACTTCGTGGTGATCCGCTCGCGCAAGACCCGCAAGAAGATGCACGCCCTGGCCGAGCGCCAGCGCGAGGCGTACGCGGACTCGCTGCCCAAGGGCCGGGCCAAGCAGTTCAAGGAAATCAAGATCGAGGCCATCCTCGAAACCCCGGTCAACATCGTGGTGACCGCCGACCGCACCCGCGGCGGCCGGCACACCCTCGGCCGGCACAGCCAGCCCCAGATGGCCCCGTACTCGGCCGCCCTGGCCGTCGAGAACCTCTGGCTGGCCGCCCGCGCCGAGGGCCTGGGCGTCGGCTGGGTGAGCTTCTTCGACGACGAGGAGCTGGTCCGCGAGCTCGGCCTGCCCGAGCACCTGGAGGTCGTGGCCTACCTGTGCGTCGGCTTCGTCGACTCCTTCCCGGACGAGCCCGAGCTGGAGCAGCAGGGCTGGGCCAAGAAGCGCCCGCTGTCCTGGGTCGTCCACGAGGAGCAGTACGGCAACCGCGCGCTGCCCGGCGAGGAGCCGCAGAGCCTGCTCGCCGAGACCCTGCGCGGCATCCGCCCGCTGGACGCCAAGGCGCTCGGCGAGGCCTGGGACCGCCAGAAGCGGATGACCAAGCCGGCCGGTTCGCTCGGCATGCTGGAGATCATCTCCGCCCAGCTGTGCGGCCTGTCCCGCAAGTGCCCGCCGCCGATCCCGGAGCCCGCCTGCGTGGCGATCTTCGCCGGCGACCACGGCGTGCACGCCCAGGGCGTCAGCCCCTGGCCGCAGGAGGTGACCGCCCAGATGGTCGGCAACTTCCTGGCCGGGGGAGCGGTGATCAACTCCTTCGCGAAGCAGATCGGCACCGAGGTCTGCGTGGTCGACGTCGGCGTGGCCGCCGAGCTGCCGGAGGCCGTCCAGCAGGGCCGCGCCACCGGCCTGCTGCCGCGCAAGATCCGCCCCGGCACCGCCGACATGACCCAGGGCCCGGCGATGACCCGCGAGGAGGTCCTCCAGGCCGTCGAGGTCGGCATCGAGACCGCCCGTGACCTGGTCGCGGCGGGCAACAAGGCGCTGGTCACCGGCGACATGGGCATCGCCAACACCACCGCCTCGGCCGCCCTGATCTCGGTGTTCACCGGCCTCGACCCGGCCGAGGTCACCGGCCGCGGCACCGGCATCGACGACGAGACCCACGCCCGCAAGATCGAGGTCATCCGCGCCGCGCTGGCCCTCCACCAGCCCGACCCGAGCGACCCGATCGGTGTCCTCGCCGCCGTCGGAGGCCTGGAGCACGCGGCCATCGCCGGCTTCCTGCTGGGCGCGGCCTCGCTGCGCACCCCGGTGGTGCTGGACGGTGTCATCGCCGGTTCGGCCGCCCTGGCCGCCAAGGCGATCGCCCCCGAGGTGCTGGCCGCCTGCATCGCCGGGCACCGCTCCGCCGAGCCCGGGCACCAGGCCGCGCTGGCGAAGCTCGGTCTGCGTCCGCTGATCGACCTGGACCTGCGGCTCGGCGAGGGCACCGGTGCCCTGCTGGCCCTGCCGCTGGTGCAGAGCGCGGCCCGGGCGATGCACGATGTAGCCACCTTCGACTCCGCCGGGGTCACCGAGAAGGCCTGACGCACACTCGCACCGCTCCGCGGACCGGCCCGAGGGCGCGCCGGCCCGCGGAGCGGCGTCTCGCCGTACCGTCCCCACACCCTCACCCCGATCAGGAGCCCCGCCGATGACCGCGCCCACCCCGCACCCGAGCACCGAGGGCCGAACCCCCTACCCGGTCGGCCTGCTGCTGGCCGGCCGCCGCGTCGTCGTGGTCGGTGGCGGCCAGGTCGCCCAGCGGCGGCTGCCGGCACTGATCGCCACGGGGGCCGAGCTGCACCTGATATCGCCGGCCACCACCCCGGCCGTCCAGGCGATGGCCGACGCCGGCGAGCTCACCTGGCACGCCCGCCCGTACCGGGACGGCGACCTGGCCGACGCCTGGTACGTCCTGGTCGCCACCGACGACCCGGCCGTCAACGCGGCGGTCAGCGCCGAGGCCGAGCGCGACCGGGTGTTCTGCTCCCGCAGCGACGACGCCTCCGCCGCCACCGCCTGGACCCCGGCCAGCGGCCGCGACGCGGGCGCCACCGTGGCCGTCCTCACCGGCGACCCGCGCCATTCCGCCGCCCTGCGCGACGCCATCGTGGACGGCCTGCGGGACGGCTCGCTGGCCGCCCGCCAGTACCGCTCGCACGGCGCCGGCGTCGCCCTGGTCGGCGGCGGCCCCGGCGACCCGGACCTGATCACCGTGCGCGGCCGCCGCCTCCTCGCGGACGCCGACGTGGTGGTCACCGACCGCCTCGCCCCGCGCGAACTGCTCGCCGAGCTGCCCGAGCACGTCGAGGTGATCGACGCCTCCAAGATCCCGTACGGCCGGTTCATGGCCCAGGAGGCGATCAACCGGACCCTCATCGAGCACGCCAAGGCCGGCAAGTTCGTCGTCCGCCTCAAGGGTGGCGACCCGTACGTCTTCGGACGTGGCGGCGAGGAGCTGCTGGCCTGCGCCGAGGCGGGCCTGCCGGTCACCGTCGTGCCCGGGATCTCCAGCTCGATCAGCGTCCCCGCCGCAGCGGGCGTCCCGGTCACCCACCGCGGCATGACCCACGAGTTCACCGTGATCTCCGGCCACGTCGGCCCGGACGACGAGCGCTCCCTCACCAACTGGGAGGCCGCCGCGAAGATGAGCGGCACCCTGGTGCTGCTGATGGCCGTGGACAAGATCGGCGCGATCGCCGCCCGGCTGGTCGAGTACGGCCGCCCGGCGGACACCCCGGTCGCGATCGTCCAGGAGGGCACGACCGCCGCCCAGCGCCGGGTCGACGCCACCCTGGGCACCGTCTCCGCCGTGGTCGAGGCCGAGGGCGTCAAGCCCCCGGCGGTCATCGTCGTCGGTGACGTCGTCAACGTCCTGGCCGCCGCCTTCCCGCGGTAGGTCCGTTCCCGGAGTGCCCGGCCCGCGGAGTGGGAAGTCGGCCCGGCCGACTTCCTACTCCAGCGGCTGCTCCGTCCAGATGACCTTCCCGGTCGCCGTGTAGCGCGTCCCCCAGCGGTCCGCGAACTGGGCGACCAGGAACAGCCCGCGCCCGCCCTCGTCCTCGGTCGCCGCGTACCGCAGGTGCGGCGAGGTGCTGCTGCCGTCCGACACCTCGCAGATCAGCGCACGGTCCCGGAGCAGCCGCACCCGGATCGGCCCCGAGCCGTACCGGATCGCGTTGGTCACCAGCTCGCTCAGGATCAGCTCGGTGACGAACGCGGCCTCGTCCAGCCCCCAGGCCTCCAGCCGCCGGGCCACCTCGCCCCGCACGGCACCCACCGCGGCCGGGTCGGACGGCACGTCCCACTCCGCCACGTGGTCCGAGGCCAGCACCCTGGTCTGCGCCACCAACAGCGCGATGTCGTCCTGCGGGTGCGACGGCAGCATCGCCCCGAGCACGTCCGCGCAGGTCTGCTCGGGGGTGCGCGGCGGGCCGGTCAGCGCCGTCCGCAGCAGGTCCAGCCCCTCGTCGATGTCCCGGCTGCGGTCCTCGACCAGCCCGTCCGTGTACAGCACCAGCCGGCTGCCCTCCGCCAGCTCCAGCTCGGCGGTCTCGAACGGCAGCACCGCCAGCCCGAGCGGCGGCCCGGTCGGCAGCTCGGGGAACACCACCCGGCCCTGCGGATCCACCACGGCAGGCGGCGGGTGCCCGGCGGTGGCCAGCGTGCACCGCCGCGACACCGGGTCGTAGATCGCGTACAGACAGGTCGCCCCGGTCAGCCCCGCGTGCTCCCCGCTCGCCGCCTCGTCCTGGTCGATCCGGTTCACCAGCTCGTCCAGGTGCCCCAGCAGCTCGTCCGGCGGCAGGTCCAGGGTCGAGAAGTTGTGGATCGCGGTGCGCAGCCGGCCCATCGTCGCCGCCGCGTGCAGCCCGTGCCCCACCACGTCCCCGACCACCAGGGCCACCCGGGCGCCCGGCAGCGGGATCACGTCGAACCAGTCCCCGCCCACCCCGGCCTGGGCCGGCAGGTAGCGGTGCGCCACCTCCAGCGCGTTCTGGGCCGGCAGGGTGCGCGGCAGCAGGCTGTGCTGCAGCGTCACCGCCATCGCGTGCTCCCGGGTGTAGCGCCGGGCGTTGTCGATGCACACCGCCGCGTGCGACACCAGCTCCTCGGCCAGTGCCAGGTCGTCCGTCTCGAACGCCTCCGCCCGCTGCGCCCGCCAGAACCGGACCACCCCCAGCAGCACCCCGCGCGCCCGCAGCGGCACCCGGACCAGCGAGTGCACCCCGTACTCCAGCACCCGCGCCGACCGCTCCGGGTCCTGGTCCCGCCACCGCCGGGCCTCCGCCAGGTTCGGCTCCAGGCCCGGCTCCCCGCTGTGCAGCGCCCCGGCCAGCGGGGTCGCGGGCACGACGTCCAGCACCGTGCCGACCGGGTAGAACGGCGCGTCGTCCCGGACGCCCTGGACCGCCGCCCGCCGCATCCGCCCCAGCGAGGTGCCGGCCGGCGGCTCCTCGCCCACCAGGACCTGCTCCGCGAGGTCCACCGTGACGAAGTCCGCGAACCGCGGCACCGCGACCTGCGCCAGCTCCTCCGCCGTCCGCGTCACGTCCAGCGTGCTGCCCACCGTCACGCCGGCGTCGTACAGCAGCCGCAGCCGCCGCTGCGCGCGCTCGGCCCGGCCGGACAGCGCCAGCAGCTCGGTCGAGTCGCGCAGCGTGGCGACGCAGCCGGGCGGGCCGTCGGGGGCCTGGTCGGTCAGCCGGACGTTCACCGCCAGCAGCCGCTCCCCGGCCAGTACCACCTGGTCGGTCACCTGGCGGTTGGCCGTCAACAGCGCCAGCGGGGCCTGCTCCAGACCCAGCTCCGTCACCGGACGGCCCTCGGCGTCCGGTGGCAGGTCCAGCAGCCGGCGCGCCTCGTCGTTGCAGAGCAGCAGCCGCCCGTCCCCGCCGACGATCATGACGCCCTCGCGCACCGCGTGCAGCACGGCTGCGTGGTGCTCGTACATCCGGGTCATCTCGATCGGGCCCAGCCCGCGCGTCTGCCGCCGCAGCCGACGGCTGATCAGCGCCGTCCCGAGCGTGGCCAGGCCGATCGCGCCGGCCGCCGCGCCCAGCACCACCGGCAGCTGACGCTCGCTCGCCGTGCTGACGTTCGCCAGCGTGACGCCCGCCGAGACCAGCCCGACCACCTGGCCGTCCGGCGCGTACACCGGGACCACCGCCTGCACCAGCGGGCCGAGCGTGCCCGTGACGTGTTCGGTCACCACCTGGCCTTGCAGCGCGGGCTCGTAGTCGCCGACGAACTTCTGGCCGATCCGGGCCGGGTTCGGGTGGGTGTAGCGGATGCCCTGGTTGTTCAGGACGACGATGAAGTCCACGCCCGAGCCGACCCGCGCGGACTGCGCCTTCGGCTGGAGGATCGCGGTCGGATCGGGGGAGCGGAGCGCCTCGACCATGCCCGGTGAGTTCGCGAAGGTCTGGGCGACCGCCACCGACCGGTTCCGCGCCTCGTTGTCGGCGTCCCTGTGCGACTGCACCACCAGCGCCACCACGGCGGCCGCCACCAGGAGCAGCACGACCAGGATCTGCAGTGCGAACACCTGTCCCGCCAGCGACCGGTGCCACACCGGCCATCCCCGCATCGCGCGCGGCAGCTGTGGCCGACCGTGTGGGCGCCCACCGGAGGAGCCGGCGGAGCCAGTGGCGCCAGAGGCCGACGGAGCCCGGGATCGGCCCGGATAACGGGCCATACGGTCATATTTGCACTCCGACCAGCCGGGGACCACCCCGTCCGATCGGCCGTTTGGCCTTCCCCGCCCCGGCTTGGCAAGATCGCAGGGTGTCCGAACCCAGCACCATCACCGACCCGGCCGACCCCCGACTCGCCGACTACACCGGCCTCACCGACGTCGAACTGCGCCGTCGCCGCGAACCCGCCGAAGGCCTGTTCATCGCCGAGGGGGAGAAGGTCATCCGCCGGGCCCTCGCCGCCGGCTACCGGATGCGGTCGATGCTGCTCACGGCGAAGTGGCTGGACGTGATGGCCGACGTCATCGCCGAGGCGGACGCCCCCGTCCACGTCGTCGAGCCCGCGCTCGCCGAGGCCGTCACCGGCTACCACGTCCACCGCGGCGCCCTCGCCTCGATGGAGCGCAAGCCCCTTCCGGACGCCGCCGACGTGCTCGCCGGAGCCCGCCGGGTCGCGGTCCTGGAAGGCCTGGTCGACCACACCAACCTCGGCGCCATCTTCCGCAGCGCCGCGGCCCTCGGCATGGAAGCGGTCCTGCTCTCGCCCGACTGCGCCGACCCGCTGTACCGGCGCGCCGTCAAGGTCTCGATGGGCGCCGTCTTCGCGGTCCCGTACGCCCGCCTCGACCCCTGGCCGGCCGCTCTCGACACGGTGCGCGACGCCGGCTTCACCCTCCTCGCCCTCACCCCCGCGGACGACGCCGTCGACCTCGCGGGCCTCACCCCGCACCGCCTCCCCAAGGCCGCCCTCATGCTCGGCGCCGAGGGCGACGGCCTCACCCCCCACGCCATCGCCGCCGCCGACCACCCGGTCCGCATCCCCATGGCCCACGGCATCGACTCCCTCAACGTGGGCGCCGCCGCAGCCGTGGCCTTCTACGCCGTCACCACCCCCACCGCCTGACCCCCGCCGCCGCGGGCCCCAAACCACCGGAAGTCGGCCCGCCCGACTTCCGGTGCGCCCGCACGGGGCCAGGTCACCGGCCGACGCTGCTCGTCGGGCGGCCGGTGCGTCACCTGCTGCGCCCGCTCGGCTCGGCGGCGTCACGAGAAGTCGGCCCGCCCGACTTCCCACGCCTCCGCCTGCCCCCCGTCGCCCGCGCAGCCCCTGGAGGGCCGCCCGCCGGATGCCTCGCGCGCCTGCCGCGTCATGAGAAGTCGGCCGGCTCGACTTTCCACGCTCTCGCCCGCGGCCCGTTGCCTGCGCCTTCCAGAGGTTGGCCGCCGGGTGCGGTGTGTGGTGCCTGGGGTAGCTCGCCGTCACCGACCCGGTTGCCTGCGCAGCTCCTGCCGCGTCACCGGAAGTCGGCGGATCCGACTTCCGGTGCTCCGCCCGGGCCCGGTCAGCCCGTTGTGGCGGCCGTGGGTGGGGCGGGGGCGGCGGCGGGGGGTGGCACGGGGGCGCCGGGGGCGCCGGGCCAGGACTCGTCGAGGGTGCCGTCGGCGCGGACGGTGTAGCGGGTGGAGGTGACCGCTCCGGTGGCGGCGACGCGCTCCTCGCGGACGACCGTGCTGCCGTCCAGCCGCCAGGTGGCCGCCGCCTGCGGGTCCGCTGCCGAGGTGCGGGAGGTGGTGGCGACCGGGTTGTCCCCGGCGAAGGTGTAGAGCTGGACGAGGTCGACCGGCGCCGAGCCCTCCGCCCGCCGCAGGACCACGACCGCGGCCGGCACGCCCTTGTACCGGGCCGGCAGCACCGCGCTCAGCGCGACCTGCGGCCCGGCCCCGACCGAGTGGCCGTCCTTCAGCGCGACGGCCGGCCCGCCGACCCCGTCGGGGTAGCTGCGGTTCGGCCAGTCGACCGCGGGTACCGGCCCCTGCGGGGCGGTCAGGGCGCCGTCCGCCGTGCCGCCGCGCGCTGCGGCCGGAAGCGGTGCGGTCGAGGCTTGCGGGACGACGTCCACCGACGACTTCGGCACCGAAAGCAACCCGCCACCGCCGCCACCGCCGCCCGCACCGGCAGTCGCGCTCGCGACCGCCCCGGTCGGCGGCTTCAGGCCCTGGTTGCCGCGGTCCTCGCACCCCTGCGCCGCCGCGATGGCCAGTGCCACCCCGAGGGTCACCGTGACGAAGACCACCAGCCGCTGTCGCAGCAGCCGCTGCCGCGCCGTGCCGGGCCGCCCGCCGGGGGCGGGGGTGTGCTGCCGGTCCCGGGGCCGGGCCCGGTCGCGGGGGCCGGGACGGTACGGGGGCGGAGTCTGTGGGCGGTCCGCGCGCAGCGGGCGGGTCACGGGCGTCGGCTCGGGCCGGGGGAGCGGTGCGCCCGCCCCCGGCGGACGCCGCCCGCCGGCCCCGGAAACCTGCGCACCGGGACGGCCCGCCGCCGCCCGGGCCCGGGCCGCGGCGGGCGGTTCGGGCGAGCGCCCGGGAGCCGGGACGCCCTGCCGGGCGCCGTCCTGCGGCGCGGGCGCGGGTGCCCCCCGCCCGGGCCGGGCCGTGCGGGCTGCGCCGCCGGCGGCCGCGGCGGCCGCTCCGCGCGCGGCCAGCTCGCTGAGCCGCTCGTGCAGCGCGGCCGCGCCGGGCCGTTCGGCGGGCTCCTTGGCCAGGCAGGCGCGGATCAGCGGTGCGAGCTGCGGCGGTACGGCCGACAGGTCGGGCTCCTCGTGGACGACCCGGTACAGCATCACCTCGGAGGAGGCTCCCGAGCCGAACGGGGTGTCCCCGGTGAGCGCGTACGCGAGGGTGGCCCCGAAGGCGAAGACGTCGGTGGCCGGTGTGACGGCGGCTCCGCGTACCTGCTCGGGCGCGAGGAAGCCGGGGGAGCCGACCGCCGTGCCGACGTGGGTGAGCGTGCTGGCGCCGCGCGACCACGCGATGCCGAAGTCGATGATCCGCGGGCCCTTCGGCGAGAGCAGGATGTTGGAGGGCTTGAGGTCCCGGTGGACCACGCCGGCCTCGTGCACCTTGACCAGCCCGTCGGCGAGCGCGGCCCCGATCCGGGCGGCCTCGGGCCAGTTCAGCGGGCCGTCGTCGCCGACCCGCTTGTAGAGCGAGGGCCCGGGCACGTACGCGGTGGCCAGCCACGGCCGGTCGGCTTCGATGTCGGAGCCGACCACGCGGGCGGTGCAGCCGCCCCGGATGCGGGAGGCGGCGGCGATCTCGCGGGCGAAGCGGGTGCGGAACTCCACGTCCTCGGCGAGTTCGGCGCGGATCAGCTTGAGGGCGACGCGCTGCCCGCGGCGGTCGGAGCCGAGGTAGACCACGCCCATCCCGCCGGCGCCCAGTCGCCGGTGCAGGCGGTACGGCCCGACGATGCGGGGGTCCTCACGCCTCAGCCGCATCATCGCCATGTTTCCGTTCCCCGTCAGCCTGTGGGTGAGGCCCCGTCGGTTGGGCCATCGTCAGTTCCTGTCTGGCACAGCTTACGGACTGCCTGCTGCGGTGTGCTGATACGCAACACCTCAAGCCGCCGTGCGATTGTCTGATCTTGCGTGGACGTGCAGGTCACAGGGGTGCCGGATCGCCTCTCGGGGTTGCCCCTCAGGGTTCCCCCGGGGGTCGGGTCAACCTTCCCTCCCCCTGCGGTAGTAGGCCTCAAGTCCGAGCGTCATCCTCCGGGACGTCCGAGGAACAGTACGACGGCATGACGTCCGGAGGGCCCCCCGAGCAATAGCGTTGAGCCCAGCGGTGGACGGGAAGCTCGTCCCCCGAGGTAAGCCGTTCACCGCGCCAACTCGACCGGATCAGGAGCAAGGGCATGGCACCGCAGCTCACGGGAAACCCCCGCCGCCGTCGGCCGGCCTTCGTCCAGTCCCGGTCCGCCACCGAGCAGCCCACCCGGCA
Source organism: Kitasatospora sp. NPDC096140 (assembly GCF_040303045.1). NCBI lineage: Bacteria > Bacillati > Actinomycetota > Actinomycetes > Kitasatosporales > Streptomycetaceae > Kitasatospora > Kitasatospora sp. NPDC096140. The sequence goes on along the minus strand of NZ_JBEOUW010000009.1, from coordinate 253,264 downwards.
CCCTGCGGTGGCACTGGCCATGGCCCTGCCGTGCGCCGTGCTCCTGGTGCTGCTCTTCGGCGGGTGGGACCAGATGGCGAACCAGGCCCAGGCCGTCGCCGATCTGATCGGCCGCTGAGAAGGACGCCGCCCCCTAGGGGGCGGACACAGAACGGGCACCGGTCCCCTGGGGACGGGGAGCGGTGCCGCCGGGGAGGCCGCGGCCGCTGTGACTCGCGGACGGGCGAGAGCGGTGCGCAGAGCGCCCCGGCAGGCGGAGATGCCGCGTACGGACGTCGGTGAGGGCGTCCGTACGCGGCTCTTCTCTTGTCCGGCCACCGTCGAAGTGCTGCGGAGCAACCGCAGAGCAGATGGACAACGCAGAAGGCCGGAGCCGCGACCCTGGTGGATCGCGGCTCCGGCCGTTACTGTGCGCGATACTGGGATTGAACCAGTGACCCCTACCGTGTCAAGGTAGTGCTCTCCCGCTGAGCTAATCGCGCCTGGTGAGGCGGTCCTGCAGCAGACCCCGGAGGATCCGACGTGCGCGATACTGGGATTGAACCAGTGACCCCTACCGTGTCAAGGTAGTGCTCTCCCGCTGAGCTAATCGCGCCTGGTGAGGCAGTGGTGCAGCAGGCCTCGAAGGGCCCGTTACTGTGCGCGATACTGGGATTGAACCAGTGACCCCTACCGTGTCAAGGTAGTGCTCTCCCGCTGAGCTAATCGCGCGGGGAGGGCTCCCGGTGGAACCGGGAGATCCTCTTGGAGGTGGAGACGGGATTTGAACCCGTGTACACGGCTTTGCAGGCCGTTGCCTCGCCTCTCGGCCACTCCACCAGGCAACACATGAAGAACGATCTTACACTGTTCTCCATCGAGCGGACGACGAGATTCGAACTCGCGACCCTCACCTTGGCAAGGTGATGCTCTACCAACTGAGCCACGTCCGCCTGTCTCCCAGGACCTTCGCCGTTCTTCCCGGCTGCGCTCCCTGGCGACGTGTTGAACTCTAGCGGATTCCCGGGCCAGCTAAAAATCCGTTCTCGCAGCGTGCCGAGGGCGTGCCCGCCGAGTGCCGTCCCGTCAGCCTGTGCCGGCGCCGACCGGCCACCACCTGCGGTGCTCCCGGACGATCATCCGCAGGCCACCCGACGCACACCCGCGCGACGCCCGGAGCTGCTCGAAAGCAGCACGAGCCCCGGCTCGCGCGCCCCGTCGCACAGGGGGCGCACCAGGGTCGGCTGCGCGCCCCCCGACCTACACTTCAGACACCGCCGCCCAGCACACCGCGCAGGAGAACCGTGTCCGGCCACCCCGACCCCAGCACCCCGCTCGCCCGCTTCGGCGGCCGCCTGGCCACCGGACTGCGCGACGTCACCTCGGACCCGGCCGCCCTCGACTCCGCCGGCTACTGGGCCGTCGCCTACGACTTCGAGGGGCGGCTCACCTGCGCCCGCTTCGACCGGGTCCTGCCCGCCCCCGCCCCGCCCTCCGGCGCCGGCTGGCGCGGCCCGGACGCCGGCAGCTGGCACAGCTCCCTGGACCGCGCCGCCTACACCGCGGGCGTGCGCCGCATCCGCGAGCACATCGCCGCCGGCGAGGTCTACCAGGCCAACCTCTGCCGGGTGATGTCCGCGCCGCTGCCCGACCCGGACCTCAGCGACATCGACGCCCTCACCGGCCTCCTCGCCCACGGCAACCCCGCCCCCTACGCCGGCACCATCCGGCTGCCCGAGCACGGGGTCGAGATCGCCACGGCCTCGCCCGAGCTCTACCTGCGCCGCACCGGCCGCACCGTCTCCTCCGGCCCGATCAAGGGCACCGGCCGCACCGAGGACGACCTCCTCGACAAGGACCACGCCGAGAACGTGATGATCGTGGACCTGGTCCGCAACGACCTCGGCCGCGTCTGCGACACCGGCAGCGTCACCGTCCCCGACCTCTGCGCCGTCGAGAAGCACCCCGGTCTGGTCCACCTGGTCTCGACCGTCGAGGGCACCCTGCGCGAGGACGCCGGCTGGCCCGAACTCCTCGCCGCCACCTTCCCGCCCGGCTCCGTCACCGGCGCCCCCAAGTCCAGCGCCCTGCGGATCATCGAGTCCCTGGAGACCGCTCCGCGCGGCCCGTACTGCGGCGCCGTCGGCTGGGTCGACGCCGACCGCGGCGAGGGCGAACTCGCCGTCGGCATCCGCACCTTCTGGCTCGACCGGACCGACCCCGGCACCCCGGTCCTGCACTTCGGCACCGGCGCCGGCATCACCTGGGGCTCCGACCCCGACCGCGAGTGGGCGGAAACCGAACTCAAGGCCGCCCGCCTGGTCGCGATAGCGTCGGGAAGCGAACCCGATCCGACCGGGGCATGAGCCACACCGCCCACCGCTGAGGAGCAGCCCTCGATGCACAACCGCACCACGAGCTGGGTCAACGGCACCCTCGTCGACTCCGCCGACGCCACCGTCTCCGTCTTCGACCACGGCCTCACCACCGGCGACGGCGTCTTCGAGACCCTGAAGACCGTCGACGGCAGGGCCTTCGCGGTCACCCGCCACCTCGACCGGCTCACCCGCTCCGCCCGCGGCCTCGGCCTGCCCGACCCCGACCACGACCTGGTCCGCGAGGCCTGCGCCCAGGTGCTCGCCGCCAACCCCGCGCCGCTCGGCCGCCTGCGCGTGACCTACACCGGCGGCCAGGCCCCGCTCGGCTCCGAGCGCGGCACCACCGGCCCGAGCCTCGTCATCGCCCTCGGTGCCATCAACCGCCGCCCCGACGAGACCGCCGTCGCCGTCGTCCCCTGGCGCCGCAACGAGCACAGCGCCGTCGCCGGCCTCAAGACCACCTCGTACGCGGAGAACGTCGTCGCCCTGGCCGCCGCCCACCGCGTCGGCGCCTCCGAGGCCCTGTTCGCCAACACCGCCGGCCGACTCTGCGAGGGCACCGGCTCCAACGTCTTCGTGGTCATCGGCGGCCGCCTGCTCACGCCCGCCCTCGCCTCCGGCTGCCTGGCCGGCATCACCCGGCGGCTCGTCGTCGACTGGTGCGGCGCGGAGGAGGCGGACCTCCCGCTCGACGCCCTCCAGGACGCCGAGGAGGTCTTCCTGACCTCCACCACCCGCGACGTCCAGGCCGTCACCCGCGTCGACGACCGCGAACTGCCCGGCATCGGCCCCGTCACCGCCAAGGCCATGTCCGTCTTCGCCGAGCGCAGCGGCGACGACCTCGACCCCTGATCCCGCCTCCGGGCCGCGGAACCCGGCCGCGTGGACGGCCCCCGTGGATAACCTCCCGAGCAAGGGGAAGGGACCACCACATGACCACCACGCTGCGCCCCGAGGGCCCGGAGACACCCACCGCGGCCGGCGGCCGCACCAGACGCTGGCGGATCCTGGCGAACGGCCACCCGGTCGGCGCGCTGCGCACCACCGCCACTCCGCACGGCGGCCGACTCTGGGGCGAGATATCGGAGTTGGAGGTCACCGAAGGGCGCGGCCGGGGCCGTGGGACGTTCGGCGGGCTGGCCGCCGAGGAGGTGCTGCGCCACTGGGACTGCGTCCGGGTGGACGTCAGGATCCCCGAACCGGCGCCCGTGGCGCGGGCCCTCGCCGCCACCCTCGGCTACACCGAGCGGATGCGGACCCTGACCAAGCACCTCGACGCAGCCCCCGCCCTGCCCACCGGGCTGACCGTGCGCCCGATCGAGGCCGCGGTGCTCCCGGGCTGGCTCGACGGGGGAGCGGAGCGCTTCGCCCGCGCACTCGTGGCCTCCGGCCTCACCGAGGAGCAGGCCCGCGCCAAGTCCGGCGACGCCCGGCCGAACCTGCTCCCGCAGGGCGTCGAGACCCCGGGCGCCGTCCTGCGCAGCCTCCACGGCGCCGACGGCGGCCCGGAGCCGTACGGCTCGATCTGGGTGGCGCTCCACCTGCGCGACCTGCCGGACGGCGAACCGCTGGCCTGGGTGATGGTCGTCGAGGTGTCCCCGGCCCACCGGGGCCGCGGTCACGGCCGCACCCTGATGCTGCTCGCCGAGCGGGAGTGCCTGGCCGCCGGGGTGCGCAACCTCGGGCTCAACGTCTTCGCCGACAACGAGGTCGCCGTCCGGCTCTACGACTCGCTCGGCTACGGCGTCACCGAACGCCTCTACGGCAAAGCGCTCTGACGTGCCGTCAGGAAGCGTGTGTCGCCTCGATGGCGGCCACGATCCGCTCGCGCAGCCCGTCCTGGCTCTGCCCGCCGTCCAGGCGCAGGCCGCCGATCACGTACGTCGGCGTGCCGGTGACCCCGATCGCCTTCCCCTCGGCCTGGTCGGCGTCGACGGTCAGCATGTGCCGACCGTCGACCAGCGCGGTGTCGACCTCCTCGACGTCCGCCCCGACCTCGCGGGCGACGTCCAGCAGCACCTGCTGCCCCCGCGCGTCCAGCTCCTCGACCCGGGCCAGCAGCGCCTCCACGAACGGCCAGCCCAGCCCCTGCGCGAACGCCTCCTCGGCCGCCTCGGCGGCCGCGTAGGCGTGCTTGTGCTTCTCCAGCGGGAAGTGCCGCAGCTCCACGGGCAGGGCGTCGCCGTACTGCGCGCGCAGCGCCCGTACGTCGTCCAGCGCGGTACGGCAGTCCGGGCACTGGAGGTCGCACCAGAACTCAAGGCGGGGGAGGGAACCATCGATCATTCCCCCAGTGTTCCACTAGTGGGCGCCCGCCCCGGCCGGTGGTGCGCCCGAGGGCGGACCGACAGGGAGGCACCGATGACCAGGACGATCGGACGCGAAGGGGTGGCCCCGTGCTGAGCGCGGCGATCAGCTTCATGCTCACGGCGGGCGGCGTGGCCGTCGCGGGCCTGCGGGCCTACAAGCGGCGCTTCCTGTCCGCGACCCGCTGGTTCGCGGTCGCCCTGGTGCCCGCCGGGCTGTACCTGACCGGGCTGTTCCCGCTGGCGAGCACGATCGGCCGGGCGTTCACCGACTGGGCGGCGAAGCTGGTCTTCGATCCCCGGGTGTGGACCGGCGTCGTGCTGCTCGCCGTCTCCGTGGTCCTGCTGGTCACCACCCGCTGGGTGGGCCGCCGGGGCGCCGTCGAGGCCCCGCAGGAGCGCCCCGCGGCCGCCGGACCGGCGCCCGAGCGTCCGGCGGTGGCGCCGGCCCCCAAGGCGCCGAAGAAGCCGGCCGGGGGCAAGCGCGACGACGGCCTCGGCGACTTCGCCGACATCGAGGAGATCCTCCGCAAGCGCGGCATCTGACCGCCGGAGCCGGACACGGGGCCCGTACGGGGAGTGCCGCGGCGCCGCACGGGCCCGTGGATCAGGACGAGGGGACGGCCTCGGCCGAGCGCTGCCGGGCCCGGTAGGCGGCGACGTGCAGCCGGTTGCCGCAGGTGCGGCTGTCACAGTAGCGCCGGGAGCGGTTCCGGGAGAGGTCCACGAAGACCCGGGCGCAGTCGGGTGCCTCGCACCGGCGCAGCCGCTCGCGCTCGCCGGCCATGAGGATGAAGGCCAGCGCCATGCCCAGCTCGGCCGCCAGGTGGTCGCCGAGCGCGGCGTGCGGCGCGAAGTAGTGGATGTGCCAGTCGTGGCCGTCGTGGTCGGTCAGCCGGGGCGTCGTCCCGGCGGCCGCGACGATGGCGTTGACCAGTTCGGCGGCCTCCGCGGTGGACTCCGTCCCGAACACCTCGCGCAGCCGGGTCCGCAGCTCGTGCACCCGGCGCAGGTCGTCCTCGGTCAGCGAGTCGATCTCGCTGATCTCCTGGCGGACCACGAAGGCGTCGAGTGCGGCGACGTCCGGCAGCCGCTCGGCGCCGCACACCTCGGGTGCGGTGTTGAGCAGCTCCACGAGGATGCTCAGCGCGCACTCGGTGTCATGGGTGATCAGCACGTTGGGGGCTCCTCGCGCAGGGGACTCCGATACCCCGCGTCCACGGTTACCCCAGACCATACCGGGCCTTGTGCCAGAAGGGCGGCGCCTTCTTTCGAAGGCGTGTACGGATCCCGCCAGAGCGTCCGAAACCGGGCGTCGCCCGCCGATCCGGACCTCGGGCGGACGTTCGAAGCCCGTGCCCGCGTGCGACCCCGGGAAGACGTCGACGCCCGGCACCGAGGCCGGCCACCCGAACGGGGTGGCCGGCCACCGTGCCCGGCGGCCGCGGGGGGGGGGGGGCGCGCCCGGGGGGAGGGGGCGGGCCC
>NZ_JBEOUW010000009.1:200993-247106 GCF_040303045.1 Kitasatospora sp. NPDC096140 | reverse complement strand
GGCGCCCCCCGGCCCGGCGCCGCGCCCCCCGTCGGGGGGGGCCGGCCTCGGTGCCGGGCGCCTGCGGTGCTGCGGGCCCGCTCCGGTGGGAACGGGCCGTCCACCGGCCCCGAGACCGCGTCGTGCGCGGCTGAGTGCGCTGCCGTGCCCCCGAGTAGGACGGCTGCGATGACGGCAGGGGGATCGACCCCGCCGACGGCGGGGCGTGACCTCCTCCGGTCGGGGTCAGCTTTCGGCGAGGATGTGGGACAGCTCCCGGTCGAGGTCGAAGTGACGGTGTTCGGTGCCGGGCGGCACCGCGGCGTCCGTCCGCTTGAGGAACGACTCAAGCGCCCGGGCCGGGGCCTCCAGCAGGGCTTCTCCTTCCGGAGAGCTCAGCGCGATGCAGACCACCCCTTGCCCGTGACTGCGCGACGGCCACACCCGGACGTCGCCGGTACCGGTGGGTCGGTGCAGCCCCTCCGCGAGGAGATCTCGGGCGAACACCCACTCCACGGTCTCGTCGGCGCCCGTGTGGAACGTGGCGTGCACGGCGTAGGGGTCGGCGGTGTCGTAGCGCAGGCCCGCGGGGACGGGCAGTGAGGACTCGCTGGACACGATGAGGCGCAGGTGCAGCTCGCAGCTGACCGTGGTGTTCATAAGCGCCATGGCCTTTCGCTCAGTGTGCGCTCGGGGAATCGCACGTCGGCGAACGGACCATCCCACCCCCAAGACCGATGTAAACCCCTCTGTCCCGATTCGGGCGCGAGTCGTACCCCTGACGGCGCATTGCGGAATCACCCCGGAGCGGCCGGGCCCGGCATTACCGAGGCACTTCTTGGTTAGTTTCCTGGCATGACTGTGCGAAACGACAAGACGGCCGGGAACACGAGAACGGGTGAAGCGATCACGCCGGATGACGGACCCCCCGACGGGGGCCGGGCGGTCGGCTCCCTGGCCCCGGCCTTCGTGCGCCGCTCCCGCGCGCTGCAGCGGGCCTGGCAGGTGGCGATCTTCCTGGCCGGCCTGGCCGTGGTCGGGCTGGGCGTGGTGCTGCTGCCGCTGCCCGGGCCGGGCTGGGTGGTGATCTTCCTGGGCATGGGGATCTGGGCCACCGAGTTCGTCTGGGCCCGGCTGGTCCTGCGCTGGACCCGCCGCAAGGTCGCCGAGGCGGCCCACCGGGCCATGGACCCGCGGGTGCGCCGGCGCAACCTGACGATCACCGCCGTCGTGCTGGCCGCCGTCGTCGGGGCGGGCGGCTGGTACCTCGCCCGGTACGGCCTGGTCGTCCCCTGGCAGCTGGACGGGAGGTGAGCCGCCCGGGTCCGGGGCGGAGAGCAAGGAGGGTGTTCGGACCACCCTCCGGGATGCGGTAATGTTTTCCCTGCACCCGGGCGATTAGCTCAGCGGGAGAGCACTTCGTTCACACCGAAGGGGTCACTGGTTCGATCCCAGTATCGCCCACCGGAATGCATTGTGATATGTGAGGCCCAGCCGATTATCGGCTGGGCCTCACATGTTTTTCCGGAATCCCTTCGAGGAGTCCGGTAATCGACTGAGGCACAGTCACCTTCCGCGCGGAGCGCGAGTTCTGCGGATGCGTCGGCGCACCTCGGAAGGGCGAGTTGTACGACGACCTCCGAATGGTGCTACAGTTCATCTCGTTGCCCGGGCGATTAGCTCAGCGGGAGAGCACTTCGTTCACACCGAAGGGGTCACTGGTTCGATCCCAGTATCGCCCACCGGACAGCACGCAGGCCCTGACCAGGAAACCGGTCAGGGCCTGCGGCGCGTTCCGGCTCTGGTGCGCCGGGCCGCCCGCTACGCCGCCGCCTCGCAGCCGTGCTCCGGCTCCAGCCGCCGCCCGCAGCCGCACCGGGCCGGCCGCAACGGCCAGGACGGGTCCACGCGCTCCGCCACCCCCGAGCGGTCGAACCAGCCCTGCAGCCCGCGCGCCTGCGCCGCGTGCCAGACCGCCTGCCGAAGGTGCAGCTCCGCCGCCGTCAGCCCGCCGACCGCCGCCGGGTAGCGGGCACCTATGCACCGGGTCAGGCCCAGCGCCGCCGTCGCGTCCGCCGCCGCGTCGTGCGCCCCGGCCAGCTCCACGCCGTAGTGCGCGCACAGGTCGGTCAGCGTCCGGCGGCCCTTGCGGTAGCGGTCCACGTGCTTGTCCAGCACCCGTGGATCCAGCACCAGCAGCCCGGCCGCCGCCAGGCCGCCGACCAGCGTCAGCCCGTGATGGCGGCGCAACTCGCGGTCCAGCAGCGTCAGGTCGTACGGCGCGTTCATCACCACCACCGGGTGCCCGGCCCGGGCCTCGGCCGCCAGCGCGCGGGTGACCTCCGCCACCACCGCGCGGGCCGGGCGGCCGTGCAGCCGGACGTGCTCGTCGGTGATGCCGTGCACCGCGCGGGCGCCGTCCGGGATCGGGACGCCCGGGTCGGCGAGCCACGTGGTGGTCCGCACCGGTGCGCCCGGGGCGAGTTGGACGACCAGGGCGGCCGAGACGATCCGGTCGTTCTCCACGTCCACGCCGGTGGTCTCGGTGTCGAAGGAGGCGAGTGGGCCGGTGTACCAGTGCTGCTGCATGACTGCCCCTCAGGCGTGCGTTCCGCGCCCGGTTGATACCCGGTTCTGACGGACCTTCAACCCGTTTGGCCCAGGCCGGACCGGGGATCCTGCCCATGACTGTCCCGTTCGAATCGACCGGCCCGTTCGAATGCCGGACGGGCCCGCAGCCGGGGGAGGCCACGGGGCGATGGCACTGACACAGCCGCAGCCCGAGGAGGCGGCGGCCGTCCTGCGGGGGAACCTCGCGGTCACCGCCTGCATGGAGACGCTGCAGGTCGGCTACCTGCACGCGGTCGCCGCCGCGGCCGGCTGCTCGCTCTCCCAGCCGTTCCCGGACAACGGCATCGACTGGCAGGTCAACCACGGCTCCCGGGCGCACCAGGTGGACGACGAGGTCACCATCAAGATCCAGCTCAAGGCCACCCAGCAGATCGCGCCCGACCCGGCCGGGCGCTTCTTCAGCTTCACCCTGGACAACGACCACCTGCGCAAGCTCGCCCGGTCCCGGGTCGCCGTCCCCCGGATCCTGGTCGTGATGCTGCTGCCGAGCCGGGTCGACCACTGGCTGCGGGCCCGCCCGGACGCCCTGGAGCTGCGGCACTGCTGCTACTGGGTCAACCTGGCCGGCCACCCCGTCACCGGACAGCGGCGCACCAACGTCCGGGTTCCCACCGACAAGGTCTTCGACGACCGCGCGCTCTGCGACATCATGGCCCGGGTCGGCGCGGGCGGCAGCCCGTGACCGCCCGGCCCCGGCAGCGAGGAGCCGACCCCATGACACCGCCGCACGGACCGGGCGAGCCGCCCCTGCCCGACCCGGCCACCCTCGACCCCGCGGTGCTGACCACCCTGCTCGCCCGGCACGGCTGGATCCGCCGCGGTGGCCCGGCCGCCCGGTACGGCCGGTGGACCCCGCCCGACGGCGAGCCCGGCACCAGCCTCCTCGTCCCGGCCGCGGACGGCTTCGACGACGCCGTCGAACTCCTCACCGACGCCGTCACCGCACTCTCCCGCTCCCGCACCCCCTCGGCCCGCTCGATCCTGCTCGCCCTCGCCGTCCCCGGCGACGAACTGCGCTGGCGCCGCGAAGCGCCCGGCCCCGCCGGGGCCACCCCCTGGGACGACGCCGAGCGGCTCCGCCGGGCGGCCCGCGGGATGCTCGCCGCCGGGGCCAAGGCCGCCCGCGCCAGGGCCGCCTACTTCGGCGCCCGGCTGGACGGCCCCGCCGCGGACTTCCTGGACCGCGTCCTGGTGGTCGAACACGGTGCCGCGCTCACCGCGTACACCCCCGCCCCCGAGGGCCGCGCCGCCGTCACCACGCTGGTGCGCGCCCTGGAGGCACTGCGCGACGCCGTCGACTACCGCCGGGTCAGCGGCGGGCCCGAGGCCTTCGAGAACGCCGTCCGGGCCGGCGTCAGCCGGGAGCTCGTCCAGTCCGTCGGGGAACTCGTCCGCGGCACGACGGCGGCCCGGCTCACCGTCGCCTGGTCACCCGCCGCCGGAACGCCGGGCGGCTTCGGCGACCGCCGGATCGACCTCGACTTCTCACCCGGAGACCTGCCCGCCCTGACCGAGGCCGCCGACCTGCTGGAACGGATCGAGCCCGCCGTCGCCGTCACCGTCGTCGGCGTCGTCACCCGGCTCAAGCGCGCCGACCCGGCCGGCCCAGGCTCGGTACGGCTGCGCGTCCTCACCGGCGCCGAGGTCCGCGAACTCAGGCTCCGGCTGCCCGACCCCGACTACCGGCTCGCCGCCGAGGCCCACCTCGCGGGCCTGCCCGTCCGGGTCTCCGGCCGGCTGGAGCGGCACGGCGGTTTCCGCCGACTGACCCGCCCGCACGGACTGGAACCGTGCGGCTGGGAGGAAGGGGACCGCGAGCGCCTGCTGAAGTCGCTCGGGGAGAAGGCGGACGGAGGGGGAGAAGGGGCGTAGGTGGACGGCGGGGGCGGCGCTCTCGGTACCATCGTCACGCGCAGCGCTGTGCTGCGTCCTCTGAAATCCAGTACGTCAGGAGAGACCGGTGACGGACGTCCGGGTAATCATCAGCCGCGAACCCGATCGGGAAGAGCGCGTGGTGACGACGGGCACCACGGCCGCCGAGCTCTTCGCCGACGACCGCTCGATCATCGCCGCCCGCGTCGCCGGCCAGCTCAAGGACCTCGCCTACGCCGTCCAGGACGGCGACGAGGTCGAGCCGGTCGAGATCGGCAGCAAGGACGGCCTCGACATCCTGCGCCACTCCACCGCGCACGTGATGGCCCAGGCCGTGCAGCAGCTCTACCCCGAGGCCAAGCTCGGCATCGGCCCGCCGGTCAAGGACGGCTTCTACTACGACTTCGACGTCGAGAAGCCCTTCCACCCCGATGACCTCAAGGCCATCGAGAAGAAGATGCAGGAGATCATCAAGCGCGGGCAGAAGTTCTCCCGCCGCGTGGTCACCGACGAGTCCGCCCGCGAGGAGCTGGCCGGCGAGCCGTACAAGCTGGAGCTGATCGGCCTCAAGGGCTCCGCCGCCACCGCCGGCGAGGGCGCCGACGTCGAGGTCGGCGCCGGCGAGCTCACCATCTACGACAACCTGGACGCCAAGAGCGGCGAGCAGTGCTGGGGCGATCTCTGCCGCGGCCCGCACCTGCCCAGCACCCGGCACATCCCGGCGTTCAAGCTGATGCGCAACGCGGCCGCCTACTGGCGCGGCAGCGAGAAGAACCCGATGCTGCAGCGCATCTACGGCACCGCCTGGCCGACCAAGGACGAGCTGAAGGCGCACCTCGACTTCCTGGTCGAGGCCGAGAAGCGCGACCACCGCAAGCTCGGCAACGAGCTCGACCTCTTCTCCATCCCGGAGGAGATCGGCTCCGGCCTCGCCGTCTTCCACCCCAAGGGCGGCATCATCCGCCGGGCGATGGAGGACTACTCGCGCAAGCGGCACGAGGAAGAGGGCTACGAGTTCGTCTACACCCCGCACGCCACCAAGGGGAAGCTCTTCGAGAAGAGCGGCCACCTCGACTGGTACGCGGACGGCATGTACCCGCCCATGCAGCTCGACGAGGGCGTGGACTACTACCTCAAGCCGATGAACTGCCCGATGCACAACCTGATCTTCGACGCGCGCGGCCGCTCGTACCGTGAACTGCCGCTGCGCCTCTTCGAGTTCGGGACGGTGTACCGCTACGAGAAGTCCGGCGTGGTCCACGGCCTCACCCGTGCCCGCGGCTTCACGCAGGACGACGCGCACATCTACTGCACCCGCGAGCAGATGGCCGAGGAGCTCGACTCCACGCTGACCTTCGTGCTCAACCTCCTTCGCGACTACGGTCTGACCGACTTCTACCTGGAGCTGTCGACCAAGGACCCGGTGAAGTACGTCGGCAGCGACGAGACCTGGGAGGAGGCCACGGCCGTCCTCGCCAGCGTGGCCGAGAAGCAGGGCCTGCCGCTGGTGCCGGACCCGGGCGGTGCGGCCTTCTACGGCCCGAAGATCTCGGTGCAGGCGAAGGATGCCATCGGCCGTACCTGGCAGATGTCGACCATCCAGCTCGACTTCAACCTGCCGGAGCGCTTCGACCTCGAATACACCGCGGCGGACGGCTCGCGCCAGCGCCCGGTCATGATCCACCGTGCGCTGTTCGGCTCGATCGAGCGGTTCTTCGCGGTGCTGCTGGAGCACTACGCCGGCGCCATGCCGCCGTGGCTGGCCCCGGTCACCGTGACCGGCATCCCGATCACCGACGAGCACGTGCCGTACCTGCTGGAGGTCGCGGCCGAGCTCAAGAAGCACGGGATCCGGGTCGAGGTGGACACCTCGGACGACCGCATGCAGAAGAAGATCCGCAACGCGCAGCGCAGCAAGGTGCCGTTCATGCTGATCGCCGGCAACGACGACGTCGAGGCGGGTGCCGTCTCCTTCCGCTACCGCAACGGCGAGCAGAAGAACGGCGTCCCGGTCGCGGACGCGGTCGCCGAGATCGTGGATGCGGTGAAGAACCGCATCCAGGTGTGATCCGGTAGCACGACCGTCACGCGCGGGGCAGGCTCTCGATGAGTCTGCCCCGCGCGGCTTTGCATCCACCGTCGGGCGAATATGCTGATCAGCATGACGACTGAGCCGGAACTGCAGCGGGGCGTCGGTGAGCCGGACGGCTTCCGCCGCTTGTGGACCCCCCATCGGATGGCGTACATCCAGGGTGAGAACAAGCCCACCGGCCCGGCTCCGGACGACGGTTGTCCGTTCTGCTCGATCCCGTCGCTGAGCGACGAGGACGGGCTGGTCATCGCCCGGGGCAGCGCCGTGTTCGCGGTGCTGAACCTGTACCCGTACAACGGCGGGCACCTGATGGTGGTCCCGTACCGGCACGTGGCCGACTACACCGACCTGGACGAGGCGGAGACGGCCGAGCTTGCGGACTTCACCAAGAAGGCGATGACCGCGCTGCGGGCGGCCTCCGGGGCGCACGGGTTCAACATCGGGATGAACCAGGGCGCGGCGGCCGGTGCCGGGATCGCGGCGCACCTGCACCAGCACGTGGTGCCGCGCTGGGGCGGGGACACCAACTTCATGCCGGTGGTCGGCCACACCAAGGTGCTGCCGCAGCTGCTGGCGGACACCCGGAAGATGCTGGCCGAGGTCTGGCCGCAGGGCTGATCCGGAGAACGCGGAAGGGGCCCGCCACCGAGGAGATCGGTGGCGGGCCCCTTCCGTCCGTCGTGGGCCGGGCTCAGCCGGCGTTGAAGGTGTCGACGTCGTACGGCCGGGGGCTCTGCGCCTCGGACTTGATGATCGAGGTGCGGGTCTTGAAGAACCGGTCGGCGTCGAGGTCGTGCTCCTCCAGGAACTCCAGGGTGGCGGTGTGGACCGCGTTGAGCACCGGGACGGAGGCGTTCATGGCGTTGTCGACCATGGAGCGGTTGTCCCAGGCGCGGCCGGCCCAGACGTGCCGCAGGCCGAACGGTTCGGGCAGGCCCAGCCCGCCGCCGAGCCAGCCGAGCAGGCCGGGAATCCGGTAGAAGGGGGCGCGGACGGCCTGGCGGACGACCTCGTCGTTGTCGATCAGGGGGAGCTTGACGGTGCGGTCCTCCCAGAACTTCACCGTCTTGGAGACCGTCTTCTCCTTGTCCTTGGGCTTGTCGAAGAAGACGCCCTTGACCGGGCCGAGCGCGTAGCCGGCCACCGAGATGGTCAGCACGTTGGCGAGCAGGGTCACCGTGATGGTGAAGGTGAGGACGAGCTTGCCGTCGTGGGTGATGAACTGGGTGGCGAGGTAGTGCCGGGGGCCGCCGGAGAAGGTCTGCTTGTCGGCGATGCTCTGCACGGCGAAGTCGCGCATCCGGTCGCCGTCCATGTCGGCGTTGCCGGGGCGGCTGATCTCGTCGGCGCCCTCGCCGATGTCGAAGACCACCCACTGCTTGATGGTGACGTTGGGCATGCCGCTGTTGGCGACGTGGCTGATGCCGAGGCCCTTGAGGTGGGTGGAGATCCGGCGGACCAGGTCCCAGGGGTGGAAGGCGCGGAAGTCGACGTGGCCCTCGGCGGGGTGGAGGGTGTCGGCGAGGCGCCACTCGCCCCAGCGGCGGCCGGCGCCGAGGATGCCCTTGGGGCCGGCGTAGTGGTGGACGTTGGTCTCCTGCTCGGCGTCCAGGCGGCCGAGCTTGTCGCGCAGGTCGACGGCCTTCTTGTCGAGGTCGTCGCGGGGGACGGCCTTGGCGACGGTCGCGGCGACGGCGGAGCCCTCGACCAGGGACTGCCAGCGGGCGCGCAGGTCCTTGGCGGAACGCTCGACGATCCGGCGGGCGAGGTACCAGCCGATGACCGGGGCGAGCATCGTGATGCGCAGGTAGATGCCGAGGACGCCGGCGGCCGGCGGGCGCAGCACGAGGAAGACGGCGAGGGCGGCGGCCAGCGCGAGGGTGATGCCGCCGTAGACGCCGGCGTTCTTCGGGTTGTCCCGTTTGAGCCAGGCGCGCACCTGGAAGGCGGCGAGCCAGACCAGGGTGCCGGGGAGGAAGAGTCCGCCGGTGACCAGGGTGACGGTGGTGAGGTGGCGGTCGCGGGTGTTGCGCAGTTCCTCGGCGGCCAGGCAGTGCTCGACGACCTGGCGGGTGTCGACGCCGAAGGCCGGGACGATGGGCTTGCGGTCGCCGCCGAGGGCGCGGGAGACCAGCGCCTTGCTGAAGGCCTCGCCGAGGTTGGGGCGGAAGAGGGCGAAGCGGCCCTTCTTCTCCTTGGCGTCGGTGACGGCTGTGACGAAGCCGCCGATCTCGCCGTCGCGGTAGGCGGCCGAGGAGAGCGCCTGGGTGACGGCGGTCTGCGGGCCGGCGTCGGTCCGGGGTATCTGCGCGCCCGGGGTCATGTCGAGTGTGGTCACGGTGGCGTCCCCTCCTCCCCTTGTCAGCGGCAGGTTACCGTGCCGCGGCCCCCGGGCGCGGATGATCGTCTGAAGTACCGTCACGATCGAGCCGTACCGGGGCTGAGAGGCATGATGCCCGGGTTCGGGTGCATCGATACCCGCCGGAGCGGTCGGGTGTGGGGTGGAGGAGGATGGTGGTGGAGACGAGGAAAAGGGGAGCCGTTGTGAAGGATCCGGTGCTGGTCTTCGACGGGGACTGCGCGTTCTGCTCGTCGTGCGTGCGGTGGGGGGAGCGGTACCTGCGGCAGACGCTGGCCTCGGGGGGCTGGGAGGCGGTGGCGTTCCAGTTCGCGGACCTGGCGGCGCTGGACGCGCTCGCGGGCGGCCGGGGCGAGGTGTCGGCCGAGCGGGCGGAGCGCGAGGTGCTGTGGGTGACGCCGAGCGGGCGGGTGTACGGGGGCGCACAGGCGGTTGCGCGGCTTCTGATGCGCTCCGGCGGCGCGTGGGCGTACCTGGGCGCGGTGTTGACGGCGGCGCCGGTGCGGCCGGTGGCGGGTGTGGTGTACCGGTGGGTGGCGCGGAACCGGCACCGGATGCCGGGGGGTACGGCGGCGTGTGCGCTGCCGAACCGCGGGGCCGTCCGGCCGTGAGCCCGTCCGGCGGGCCCGTCCGGTCGCGAGTCAGCCGGTCGCGAGCCTGTCGGTCGCGAGCCTGCTGGTGGTGAGTCGGCCCGGCGGCAAGTCCGCCCGCTGGTGGGGCCGTTCGGCCGGTGCGCCGGTCGGTGGTCAGTCCGTGTAGCGCTCGGCCAGGGCGGTGGGCATGGGTTCGTGGCGCAGGTAGGCGCGGGAGAACTCGGCGGTGCCGTGGGTGAGGGAGCGCAGGTCGACGGGGTAGCGGACGAGTTCGAGTTCGGGGACCTCGGCGCGCAGCAGGGTGAGGCCGGTGCCGCCGGTCTCGGTGCCGAGGACGCGGCCGCGGCGGGCGGAGAGGTCGCCGAGGACGGCGCCGAGGTAGTCGTCGGGCAGCAGGATGCTGACCGCGGCGACGGGTTCGAGCAGGCGGATGACGGCGTGCTCGGCGGCGTCGCGCAGGGCGAGGGCGGCGGCGTTCTGGAAGGACGCGTCGGAGGAGTCGACCGAGTGGGCCTTGCCGTCGGTGAGGGTGACCCGGACGTCGACGAGCGGGTACCCGGTGGAGACGCCCTTGGCGAGTTGGGCGCGGATGCCCTTCTCGACGGAGGGGATGAAGTGCTTGGGGACGGCGCCGCCGACGACGTGTTCCTGGAACTCGAAGCCGGATCCGGCCGGGAGGGGCTCGACTTCGAGGTCGCAGATGGCGTACTGGCCGTGGCCGCCGGACTGTTTGACCAGGCGGCCGTGGCCGGCGGCCGCGGTGCCGAAGGTCTCGCGGAGGGCGACCTTGGGGGCGACGGTGTCGACGTGGACGCCGTGGCGGGTGCGCAGGCGGTCGAGGACGACGTCGGCGTGGGCCTCGCCGGTGCACCAGAGGACGAGCTGGTGGGTGTCGGGGTTCTGTTCGAGGCGTAGGGCCGGGTCCTCGGCGGTGAGCCGGGTGAGGGCCTGGGAGAGCTTGTCGTCGTCGGCCTTGCTGTGGGCTTCGACGGCGATCGGCAGCAGGGGCTCGGGGAGGGTCCAGCCGTCGAGGTCGACGGGGTGGCCGGGGTCGTGGACGGTGTCGCCGGCGCGGGCGCTGGTGAGCTTGGCGGCGCAGACGAGGTCTCCGGCGACGGCGTGCGGGACGGGGCGCTGGAGCTTGCCGAACGGGCTGGTGAGGGCGGTGACGCGTTCGTCGCCGTTCTGGTCGGCGGTGTGGGCCGGGCCGACGAGGTGGATCTTGGTGTCGGGGCGCAGGGTGCCGGCGTACAGGCGCAGCAGGCTGATCCGGCCGACGTAGGCGTCGCCGGTGACGCGGACGACCTGGGCGGCGAGGGGGGCGTCGGGGTCGCAGTCCGGGCCGGGGCGGGTGCGTTCGGTGGGGTTCGGGAAGGCGTGGACGACGAGGTCGAGGAGTTCGGCGGCACCGAGGCCGTTGTCGCTGGTGGGGACGGCGGGGTGGAGGGTGCAGTCGAGGACCTCGCGGCGCAGTCCGGCTTCGAGGGAGTCGGTGTCGAGGGTGTCGCCGGAGAGGTAGCGCTCCATGAGGGTGTCGTCCTGGCCGGAGATGGCCTCGACGAGGCTGTCGTGGGCGGGGCCGGTGTCGGGGAGCGGGGTGGCGTCGCCGTAGGTGTCGCCGGTGAGGAGGTCGACGCTGCCGTCGGGCCGGCCGTCGTGGAGGACGGGGAGGAAGAGCGGGCGCAGGGTGTCCGGGCCCAGCCCGAAGGCGTCGTGGCAGGCCGTGAGGATCTCGTCGAAGCCGGTGCGGGCGAGGTCGAGCTTGGCGACGGCGATGGCCCGGGGGATCCCCTCGGCGGCGCACTCGCGCCACAGGGCGCGGGTGGGTGCGGTGACGGGGTCGGTGGCGGAGACGACGAAGACCGCTGCGTCGGCGGCGTGCAGGGCGGCGCGCAGGTCGGCGGCGAAGTCGGGGTGGCCGGGCGGGTCGATCAGGTTGATCTTGACGCCCTTCCATTCGAGGGGCAGCAGCGAGAGCTGGACGGAGCGTTGCTGCTGGTGCTCGATGTCCTCGTGGTCGGAGACGGTCGTGCCGTCGGTGACGCGGCCGGCGCGGCCGGTGGCGCCGGCGGCGTGGGCGAGGGATTCGGCGAGGGTGGTCTTCCCCACACCGCTGGAGCCGATGAGGACGACGTTGCGCAGGTCCCGGGGGCCGGTGACGGCGGGTGCCTGGCCGGCTCGTGCCGTGCTGCGGTCGGGCATCGGGGTCTCCTCCCGTGGCGCCGAGGCTGTCCATCGCAGTCTAGGACCGGGTGTCGCGGCGGCGCGTGTCGTACGGCCGCTCGGTGACCGTGCGTGTGCGTGCCGTGGTGGGTGCGTCGCGCGGCGGTGCGTGCGGTGGAGCGCGTCTCCGGCGTGGCTACGATGGGTGCGCCGGACGGGCTTATCCGTCGGGCCGTCTGCCGTGTCGTGTTGCGCCAGGCGGGTATCTGGGAGATCGGAGCGGCTGGGAAGGCCATGCTCAACAAATACGCGCGTGCCTTCTTCACACGTGTTCTGACCCCGTTCGCCGCGTTCCTGATCCGGCTGGGCGTGAGCCCGGACACCGTGACGCTGGTCGGTACGGCCGGTTCGGTGACCGGTGCGCTGGTGTTCTTCCCGCGTGGGGAGTTCTTCTGGGGCACCATCACGATCACGCTGTTCATCTTCTCGGACCTGGTGGACGGCAACATGGCCCGTCAGCTGGGTCGGAGCACGAAGTGGGGGGCGTTCCTCGACTCCACGCTGGACCGGGTCGCGGACGCGGCGATCTTCGGCGGCCTGGCGATGTGGTACGCGGGCAAGGGTGACAACAACCTGCTGTGCGCGGTGGCGATCTTCTGCCTGGCGAGCGGCCTGGTGGTGTCGTACACGAAGGCGCGGGCGGAGAGCCAGGGCCTGCCGTGTGACGTGTCGGGGCTGGTGGAGCGGGCCGAGCGGCTGGTGGCCAGCCTGGTGGCGGCCGGCATCGCGGGCCTGCACGAGTTCGGTGTGCCGTACGTGGAGTGGCTGCTGCCGGTGGCGCTGTGGCTGGTGGCGGCGGGCAGTCTGGTGACGGTGTTCCAGCGGATGCTGACCGTGCGCCGGGAGGCGTTCGAGGCCGACCGAGCGGCGGCCGGGAGCTGATGGGGGGCGTCCTGCGGTGACGGACCGACTGGTGTACTGGGCGTACGCGCTGGGCTGGGGGCTGCTGAAGCACCTGCCGGAGCGGGTGGCGCGCGGGTTGTTCGAGCGGCTGGCGGACTACGCCTGGCGCAAGCGCGGCAAGCGGGTGCTGCAGCTGGAGGCGAACCTCCGGCGGGTCCGTCCGGAGCTGGACGAGGCCGCGGTGCGGTCGCTGTCGCGGGCCGGGATGCGCTCGTACCTGCGGTACTGGATGGAGTCGTTCCGGCTTCCGGTGTGGAGCCCGGAGCGGGTGGCCCGGGACGTGCAGGTCGAGGGCTTCGAGCACCTGCGGGAGGCGATGGAGTCCGGTCGGGGCGCGGTGATAGCGCTGCCGCACATGGGCAACTGGGACCTGGCGGGCACCTGGGTCGCGCAGCGGGGCTACCCGTTCACGACGGTCGCGGAGCGGTTGAAGCCGGAGCGGCTGTTCGACCGGTTCGTCGAGTTCCGGGAGGGCCAGGGCATGGAGGTCCTGGCGCTGACCGGCGGTTCGGTGAACGTGATCGGCACGCTGGCGCGGCGGCTGCGCGAGGGCCGGCTGGTGTGCCTGGTGGGGGACCGGGACCTGTCGGAGGCGGGCATCGAGGTGTCGTTCTTCGGCGAGGCGACCCGGATGCCGGCCGGTCCGGCGGCGCTCTGCCAGCGGACTGGGGCGGCGCTGCTGCCGGTGACGCTCTGGTACGACGGCCCGCTGCTGCGGGCGCGGATCCACCCCGAGGTGACGGTCCCCGAGGGGGACGACCGCAAGGAGCGGACGCGGGCGATGACCCAGGCGATGGCGGCCGTGTGGGAGCGGGGCGTCCGCGAGTACCCGCAGGACTGGCACATGCTGCAGAAGTTCTGGCTGGCCGACCTGCCGGTCCGTGAGACGGTGAAGGAGTCCTCCGCGGTGCGCGCGGAGGCGGTACCCGCGGCCGAGGCCCCCGAGCCCGCGGCCGAGGCCTCCGGGTCCTGAGCCCGGCCCGTACGACTGTCCGAAGGAGCTTGAGGAACCCGTGAAGATCGGCATCGTCTGCCCGTACGACTGGGACGTCCCCGGCGGGGTGCAGTTCCACATCCGGGACCTGGCCGAGCACCTGATCCGTCTGGGGCACGAGGTCTCGGTGCTGGCGCCGGCCGAGGACGACGAGGCGCTGCCGCCGTACGTGGTCTCGGCCGGGCGGGCGGTGGCGGTGCCGTACAACGGGTCGGTGGCGCGGCTAAGCTTCGGCATCCTGTCGGCGGCGCGGGTGCGGCGGTGGCTGCACGACGGTCGCTTCGACATCCTGCACGTGCACGAGCCGGCCTCGCCGAGCCTGTCGATGCTGGCGGCCTGGTCGGCGACCGGGCCGATGGTCGGGACCTTCCACACCTCGAACCCGCGCTCGCGGGCGATGATCGCGGCCTCGCCGATCCTGCAGCCGGGCCTGGAGAAGATGCGGGCCCGGATCGCGGTGTCGGAGTACGCCCGGCGGACCCTGGTGGAGCACCTGGGCGGGGACGCGGTGGTGATCCCGAACGGCGTGGACGTGGGCTTCTTCGCGGACGCCGAGGCGGACGAGCGCTGGATGGGCCACGCGGCGAAGGGGGAGCCGGGCACGATCGGCTTCATCGGCCGGATCAACGAGCCGCGCAAGGGCCTGCCGACGCTGCTGGCGGCGCTGCCGCGGATCCTGGCGGAGCGGCCGGGGGTGCGGCTGCTGGTGGCGGGCAAGGGCGACGAGGAGGAGGCTGTCGCCGGCCTGGCGCCCGAGGTGCGCCGGCAGGTGGAGTTCCTCGGCATGGTGAGCGACGAGGAGAAGGCCCGGCTGCTGCGCAGCGTGGACCTGTACGTGGCGCCGAACACCGGTGGCGAGAGCTTCGGGATCATCCTGGTCGAGGCGATGTCGGCGGGTGCGCCGGTGCTGGCGAGCGACCTGGACGCGTTCAAGCAGGTGCTGGACGGCGGGGACGCCGGCGAGCTGTTCCCGGTGGAGGACGCGGACGCGCTGGCCCGTACGGCGCTGCGGCTGCTGGGCGATCCGGCCCGGCTGGAGGAGCTGCGGAAGGCCGCCTCGCGGCACGTGCGGCGCTTCGACTGGTCGACCGTGGGCGCGGACATCCTGGCGGTGTACGAGACGGTGACGGCGGGGGCCGCGGCGGTGGTCGAGGAGGACGAGCGCAGCGGGCGGCGCGGCCGGTTCGGGCTGGCCAGGGACTGATCGGGGGCCGGCCGGGGGCTGCGGCGGGGCCGTGGTCGGCCCGGCCGTTGGTGGGGTTAGGGTCAGGCGACCGTACCGCTTCACCGCATGGGGGAAACCGATGCCGCAGATTTCCGTGGACTACTCGGCCGGCCTGGCCGGCACCTTCGACCGCCGTGGGCTGGGCCTGGCGATCAACCGGCTGACGGAGCGGACGATCGACGCCAAGCCGGAGTCCTGCAAGACGGTGTTCCGGCAGAGCGAGGAGCTGGTGGTCGGCACCAGTGGGGTGACGGGGGACGTCCAGGTGTTCGTGGAGTTCCAGATCTTCCCGGGGCGGACGCCGGAGGCGAAGGCGGCGCTGAGCGAGGGCGTGTTGGAGCTGGTGGCCCGGTTCGTGCGGCCGCGGCCCGGGAGCCGGCTGTTCACCGCGGTGAACATCGCCGACATCGATCGGGAGTGCTACCGCAACGCCGTCGCGGTCGGCTGACGCCGGTCTGGCCGGCCGGTGACACCCGGTAACGTAGCGGCCCGTGACTACCTGGATCTGGGCCGGCGTGGCCGTGGTGCTCTTCGGCATGTACCTGAGTTGGACGGCCGGCCGGTTGGACCGGCTGCACGCCCGGATCGACGCCGCGCGGGCGGCGCTGGACGCGCAGCTGGTCCGCCGGGCCTCGGTGGCGATGGAGCTGGCGACGTCCTCGCTGCTGGACCCGGCGGCCTCGCTGCTGCTGCTGGACGCGGCGCACGCGGCCCGGCAGGCCGACGACGAGCAGCGCGAGGTGGCGGAGAGTCAGCTGAGCCTGGCGCTGCGGGCGGTGCTGGAGGAGCCGGAGCAGGTGGCGGCGCTGGTGGCCGAGCCGGGCGGCGAGGACGCCGTTCGTGATCTGACGGCCGCGGTGCGGCGGGTGCCGATGGCCCGTCGGTTCCACAACGACGCGGTGCGGGCGGCACGTGCGGTGCGTGAGCACCGGTTGGTGCGGTACTTCCGGCTGGCGGGCAAGGCGCCCTTCCCGATGGCCTTCGAGATGGACGACGCTCCGCCGCCCGCCCTCACGCCCGAGGGGGCGCCTGCTTAGGGTGTCCTCGGATACGGCCCGATTGTCGTATCCCGTCGTCCCGGCTGGACTGGGTGGCACATGGAGGCGTCACCCGGTCCGCCTACCATAGGGCGATAGCACTGGTTCATCTTCGAGTGAGGTCTCACGTGTCCACCACCCCCACCACCGCAGACCAGCCGCAGATCGGCACCGCCCGGGTCAAGCGGGGCATGGCCGAGCAGCTCAAGGGCGGTGTGATCATGGACGTGGTCAACGCCGAGCAGGCCAAGATCGCCGAGGACGCCGGCGCGGTGGCCGTCATGGCGCTGGAGCGGGTTCCGGCGGACATCCGCAAGGACGGCGGCGTGGCCCGCATGTCCGACCCGAACATGATCGAGGAGATCATCGAGGCGGTCTCCATCCCGGTGATGGCCAAGTCCCGCATCGGGCACTTCGTCGAGGCCCAGGTCCTGCAGTCCCTGGGTGTCGACTACATCGACGAGTCCGAGGTCCTGACCCCGGCCGACGAGATCAACCACTCGGACAAGTGGGCGTTCACCACCCCCTTCGTCTGCGGTGCGACCAACCTGGGCGAGGCCCTGCGCCGCATCGCCGAGGGCGCGGCCATGATCCGCTCGAAGGGTGAGGCCGGCACCGGCAACGTCGTCGAGGCCGTCCGCCACCTGCGCCAGATCAAGAACGAGATCGGCCAGCTGCGCGCCCTGGACCACAACGAGCTGTACGCCGCCGCCAAGGAGTTGCGCGCCCCGTACGAGCTGGTCAAGGAGGTCGCCGAGCTCGGCAAGCTGCCGGTCGTGCTGTTCTCCGCCGGTGGCGTGGCCACCCCGGCCGACGCCGCGCTGATGCGCCAGCTGGGCGCCGAGGGCGTCTTCGTCGGCTCCGGCATCTTCAAGTCGGGCGACCCGGCCAAGCGTGCCGCCGCCATCGTGAAGGCCACCACCTTCTTCGACGACCCGAAGATCATCGCGGACGCCTCCCGCAACCTGGGCGAGGCCATGGTCGGCATCAACTGCGACACCCTGCCGGAGACCGAGCGCTACGCCAACCGCGGCTGGTAGTCGCCCCGCAGGTTCCGAGGGCCCGGGCCCGCCGCAGCGCTTCGGCGCCGCGGCGGGCCGCGCCACGTCATTCCGTAGCAACGATCGATTGAGGTTGAAGACCGTGAGCACTCCAGTCATCGGCGTCCTCGCCCTGCAGGGCGACGTCCGCGAGCACCTGGTCGCGCTGGCCGAGGCCGACGCGCTCGCCCGCCCGGTGCGCCGTGCCGAGGAGCTGGCCGAGGTCGACGCGCTGGTGATCCCCGGCGGGGAGTCCACCACCATGTCCAAGCTGGCGCTGCTGTTCGGCGTGATGGACCCGGTGCGCGAGCGGGTGGCCGCCGGGATGCCGGTGTACGGCACCTGCGCGGGCATGATCATGCTGGCGGACAAGATCCTGGACGGCCGCGAGGACCAGGAGACCGTCGGCGGCATCGACATGACGGTGCGCCGCAACGCCTTCGGCCGCCAGAACGAGTCCTTCGAGTCCGGGATCGCCTTCAAGGGCCTGGACGACGCGCCGGTGCACGGCGTCTTCATCCGCGCCCCCTGGGTCGAGGCGGTCGGCGCGGGCGTCGAGGTGCTGGCCGAACTGCCCGCCGCGGACGGCCCGGACAGCCGGATCGTGGCCGTGCGCCAGGGCAACCTGCTGGCCACGTCGTTCCACCCGGAGCTGACCGGCGACCACCGCGTGCACGCGTACTTCGTGAAGATGGTCGAGGAGCACCTCGCGGCCGCCGCGGGCTGAGCCCTCACCGGGAGCGTCTCGGCCGCGCACGGACCGTGTGCGCCTCACCGGTGACGACACCGGTAAGATCTCATCTGTTTCATTTCCATTTGGCGACGTAAAGGAGCTGGCGATGTCCGGCCACTCTAAGTGGGCTACCACCAAGCACAAGAAGGCCGTGATCGACGCCAAGCGCGGCAAGCTCTTCGCCAAGATGATCAAGAACATCGAGGTGGCGGCGCGCACCGGCGGTCCCGACCCGGCGGGCAACCCGACCCTCTACGACGCCATCCAGAAGGCGAAGAAGAGCTCGGTCCCGATCGACAACATCAACCGCGCCGTCAAGCGCGGTGGCGGTCTGGAGGCCGGCGGCGCCGACTACCAGACCATCATGTACGAGGGCTACGGCCCGAACGGTGTCGCCGTCCTGATCGAGTGCCTCACCGACAACCGCAACCGCGCCGCCTCCGACGTGCGCGTGGCGATGACCCGCAACGGCGGCTCGATGGCCGACCCGGGCTCGGTGTCGTACCTGTTCACCCGCAAGGGTGTCGTCATCGTCCCCAAGGCCGACGGCGTGGACGAGGACAAGCTCTTCGAGGTCGTCCTCGACCAGGAGCCCGAGGAGATCAACGACCTCGGCGACTCGTTCGAGATCGTCTCCGAGGCCTCCAAGATGGTCGCCGTGCGCACCGCGCTGGTGGACGCCGGCGTCGACTACGACTCGGCCGAGGCCAACTTCCTCCCGAGCATGCAGGTCGAGCTGGACGTCGACGGCGCCCGCAAGATCCTCAAGCTGATCGACGCGCTGGAGGACAGCGACGACGTGCAGAACGTCTTCGCCAACTTCGACATCTCCGACGAGGTCGGTGCGGAGCTCGACGCCGAGTGACACGGCGTCGCCCGATCGACGGCGAGTGATCGTTCTCACTGCCCGGCCCGGTGGTCCCAGGACCGCCGGGCCGGTGTCGTCGGCGGGGTTGTCGGACCCGGACGGTAGCCTTCGCAGGTCGAGGACGGGAGGCGGGGCCGGTGGTGCGGGTACTGGGTGTGGACCCGGGGCTGACCAGGTGCGGGGTCGGCGTGGTCGAGGGTGCGCCGGGCCGGCCGCTGCGGATGGCCGGGGTCGGGGTGGTGCGCACCCCCGCCGAGGCCGAGATCGGGCAGCGGCTGCTCCTGGTCGAGGAGGGCATCGAGGCCTGGCTGGACGAGCACCGGCCCGACCTGGTCGCCGTCGAGCGGGTCTTCGCCCAGCACAACGTGCGCACCGTGATGGGAACGGCCCAGGCCAGCGCGGTCGCCATGCTCTGCGCGACGCGCCGCGGCATACCCGTCACCCTGCACACCCCCAGCGAGGTCAAGGCGGCCGTCACCGGCTCCGGCCGGGCCGACAAGGCCCAGGTCACGGCCATGGTGCAGCGCCTGCTGCGGCTGGACGCCCCGCCCAAGCCCGCGGACGCCGCCGACGCGCTGGCGCTCGCCATCTGCCACATCTGGCGCGGCGGCGCGACCAACCGCCTGGAGGCCGCCGTCCGGGCCGCCCGCGCCACGACCCGCTCCACTCCTCTGAAAGGCAGCATCCGGTGATCGCCTTCGTGCAAGGGCCCGTGGCGGCCATCTCCTCCGGGCTCGCGGTGGTCGAGGTCGGCGGGGTGGGCATGGCGGTGCAGTGCACGCCGAACACCCTGGCCGGCCTGCGACTGGGCGAGCCGGCCCGGCTGGCGACCTCGCTGGTGGTCCGGGAGGACTCGCTGACCCTGTTCGGCTTCGCGGACGACGACGAGCGCGCGGTCTTCGAGATCCTGCAGGCCGCGCCGGGCGTCGGCCCCAAGCTGGCGCAGGCGATCCTCGGCGTGCACAGCCCCGACGCGCTGCGGGTCGCGATCGCGAACGGCGACGAGAAGGCGCTGGTCGCCGTCCCGGGCATCGGTAAGGCGAAGGCCGCCAAGCTGCTGCTGGAGTACAAGGACAAACTGGGCGCCCCGCACGGCGCGGTGCCCGCGCAGAAGCCGATCGCGGCCGGCCCGGCGCCGTGGAGCGAGCAGCTGCACTCCGCGCTGACCGGCCTCGGCTACGCCCCGCGCGAGGCGGACGAGGCGGTCGCGGCCGTCGCCCCGGAAGCCGAGGCGCAGCAGACGCCGGACGTCGGCGCCCTGCTCCGGCTCGCGCTGCGCGGCCTCAACCGCGCCCGCTGAGTCCGTCTGACGATCTGTCCCTTTGTCGACCTCGGAATACCTGGAGCCCGTGACGATGTACGACTCGGAACCCGCCGACCGGCTGGTCACGGCCGCAGCCGACGGTGAGGACCAGGCGGTGGAGGCGGCGCTGCGCCCCAAGCTGCTGGACGAGTTCATCGGCCAGGAGCGGGTGCGCGAGCAGCTGTCCCTGGTGCTCCAGGCCGCCCGCAAGCGCGGCAGCGCGCCCGACCACGTGCTGCTGAGCGGTCCGCCCGGGCTGGGCAAGACCACCCTGTCCATGATCATCGCGGCCGAGCTGGGCGCCCCGATCCGGATCACCTCCGGCCCGGCCATCCAGCACGCGGGGGACCTCGCGGCGATCCTCTCCTCGCTCACCGAGGGGGAGGTGCTCTTCCTCGACGAGATCCACCGGATGTCCCGGCCGGCCGAGGAGATGCTGTACATGGCGATGGAGGACTACCGGGTCGACGTGATCGTCGGCAAGGGCCCGGGCGCCACTGCCATCCCGCTGGAGCTGCCGCCCTTCACGCTGGTCGGTGCCACCACCCGGGCCGGGCTGCTGCCGCCGCCGCTGCGCGACCGCTTCGGCTTCACCGGCCACATGGAGTTCTACGCCCCGGCCGAGCTGCAGCGGGTGGTGCACCGCTCGGCCACGCTGCTGGACGTGGAGATAGACCCGGCCGGCGCCGCCGAGATCGCCGGGCGCTCGCGCGGCACCCCGCGCATCGCCAACCGGCTGCTGCGCCGGGTGCGCGACTATGCGCAGGTCCGGCACGACGGGGTGGTCACCGCGGGGATCGCCGCTCAGGCGCTGGACGTCTACGAGGTGGACGCCCGCGGCCTGGACCGGCTGGACCGCGCGGTGCTGGACGCGCTGCTGCGGCTGTTCGGCGGCGGTCCGGTCGGTTTGTCGACACTCGCGGTCGCGGTGGGCGAGGAGTCGGAGACGGTCGAGGAGGTCGCCGAGCCGTTCCTGGTCCGCGAGGGCCTGCTCGCCCGGACCCCGCGCGGCCGGATCGCCACCGCCGCGGCCTGGCAGCACCTCGGTCTGACCCCGCCGGTTCAGACCACTCGCGGCGGTGTCCCGCCCCAGTCGGAGCTGTTCCCGGCCGACGGGAGTTGACCGTCATCGGCTGAACGGGTGAGCCGGGGCGGTGCGTTCCCGCCGGGTGCGGCCGGGGCGCGGCAAGGGGGAGCCCGGAACGGGGTCCGCGGAAACTGTGCAGGCGGAGGGTCGCCACTTTCGGCAGCAGGATGCGATGCTTGGCGTTGTCCGATCGATTCGGGGTTGCATAGACTCCGCCGGACCGCCCCTCTCACCCGACGGGCCGATCCATTACCACACAGGCCGCCGGCCGGCGGCCCGTAAAGGACCCTGGCTGCAGTGAACCTCATCATCCTTCTCCTCCCGATCATCGCGATCGTGCTCATGTTCCGGTCGCAGAAGAAGCGCCAGCAGCAGCAGCAGCAGATGCAGACCGCTCTGGAGCCCGGGGCGGGTGTTCGCACCATCGGCGGTCTGTACGCCCAGGTGAAGGCGGTCAACGAGGAGACCGTCGAGCTGGAGATCGCGCCCGGCGTGTTCACCCACTTCACCAAGAGCGCGATCGCGGCCGTCCTGGACCCCCAGGAGTACGACGCGATCATCAACGGCCGCCCCGCCGACGACGAGCTCGCCGAGCCGGAGGCCGAGGACGCCGACGCCGAGCCGGTCGAGGACAAGCCGCTGTCGCTCACCAAGGACGGCGACGAGAAGAGCGACGTCGAGGGCGGGGCTCCCGCGAGCAAGTAGTACGGCCGGGCAACCCGCCCGGTCGCGCGGCGCAGTGCCGCGAGCCCACAGGACCTCAGGGCCGCAGAACCACCCGGACCCCTGTCCAGCCACGAGCCGGACGGGGGTCCGGTCGGGGAGGTGGCATGGACAGGGAGAAACGAGCAAGGTGGCAACACCCAAGTCGCGCCCGCGCGACGGCTACCCAGGGCGGGCGCTGGCCCTCATCCTGGTCGTCACCGTCGGACTGGTCGCCCTCATGTTCGGGACGGGCAACACGAAGCCCCGGCTCGGGATCGACCTCGCAGGCGGCACCAGCATCACGCTGACTGCGAAGTCGACCGACCCCAAGGCGATCAGCAAGTCCAACATGGACATCGCCACCGGGATCATCGAGCGCCGTGTCAACGGTATGGGTGTCTCCGAGGCGGAGGTCCAGACCCAGGGCGACAACACGATCATCGTGAACATCCCCAAGGGCGGCGACCGGCAGAACGCGGCGGACCAGGTCGGTACCACCGCCAAGCTGTTCTTCCGCCCGGTCCTGGCCGTGGCCCCCAGCGGCGTCACCGCTCCGGCCCCCACCGGCACCCCGTCCGCCCCCGCCACCGGCACCCCGGCCGCGACCCCGTCGGCCACCGCGCCCGCCGCGACCGGCACGCCGTCCGCGGGCGCGAGCGCCACCAAGCAGGGCCGCACCGTCGGTGAGGCACTGGCCGCCGAGGGCACCACCCCGTCGCCCGCCGCCACCGGCGCGAGCGCGGCCCCGTCCGCCGCCGCCACCGGCAGCGCCGCTCCCAGCGCCGCCGCGACCCCGAGTGCCGCCGCGACCCCGCCGAGCGCCGCCGACCTGAGCGCCGCGATGACGCAGGGCACCGTTCCGCCGGAGCTGTCCACCGCGTTCGCCACCCTCGACTGCTCCAAGCCCGAGGTCCGCAGCGCCCAGACCGGCCCCGAGGACAAGGCCGTCGTCGCCTGCTCCCAGAAGGCCGAGAACGGCTACTACGAGAAGCTGGCGCTCGGCCCCGTGGCCGTGAAGGGCTCGGACGTCTCCAAGGCCCAGCCCTCGCTCGACACCCAGACCGGCGCCGGATGGCAGGTCCAGCTGCAGTTCAACGGCACCGGCACCGACGCCTTCGCCAAGATCACCGGCCAGCTGGCCACCCAGGCCCCGCCGACCAGCCAGTTCGCGATCGTGCTGGACAACCAGGTCGTCTCGCACCCGCAGGTCAACGGCCCGATCTCGGGCGGCAGCGCGGTCATCACCGGTCGCTTCACCCAGACCGAGGCGCAGGACCTGTCCAACGTGCTGGGCTACGGCGCCCTGCCGCTGGAGTTCGCCAAGAGCGACATCACCACCGTCTCCCCGGCGCTCGGCAGCGACCAGCTCAAGGCCGGCCTGGTCGCCGGTGCGATCGGCATGCTGCTGGTGGTCGCCTACTCGCTGGTCTACTACCGCGGCCTCGGCCTGGTCTCGATCGCCGGTCTGCTCGTCTCGGCGGCCCTGACCTACTCGATCATGAGCCTGCTCGGCGGCGGGATCGGCTTCGCGCTGAACCTGCCCGCGGTCTGCGGTGCGATCGTCGCGATCGGTATCACCGCCGACTCCTTCATCGTGTACTTCGAGCGCATCCGCGACGAGGTCCGCGAGGGCGCCCCGCTGCGCCCGGCGGTCCAGCGGGCCTGGCCGCGCGCCCGGCGCACGATCCTGGTCTCGGACTTCGTGTCCTTCCTCTGTGCCGCCGTGCTCTACGTGGTCTCGGTCGGCAAGGTCCAGGGCTTCGCGTTCACCCTCGGTCTGACCACCGCGCTCGACGTCGTGGTGATCTTCCTGTTCACCAAGCCGCTGATCACGCTGCTGGCCCGCCGCAAGTTCTTCCTCGACGGCCACCCGTGGTCCGGTCTGGACCCGAAGCGGCTGGGCGCCCGCCCGCCGCTGCGCAGCAGCCGTCGCCGTAGCCCCTCCTCTGCCGCCGTGAAGGAGGCCTGACACCGTGTCGCGCTTCTCCAACCTGGGCCACCGGCTCTACCAGGGCGAGGTCAGCTTCGACTTCGTCGGGCGCCGCAAGCTCTGGTACTCCATCTCCGGCGTGATCGTGCTGGTCGCGGCGATCGGTCTGGCCATGGGCCTGCACCTGGGCATCGAGTTCAAGGGCGGCTCGGTCTACACCGTGTCCAAGCCCGGCCTGACCGTCTCGCAGGCGCAGGACAAGGCCGACCAGGTCGTCTCCTCGCACCCGCTGGTGCAGTCCACCGACAACGGCAAGATCCGCATCCAGGTCAGCACCGAGGAGCCGAAGAGCTCCGACGAGGTGCGCTCGCAGCTCGCCGAGAAGATCGGCGTTCCGCTGGACACCGTCGAGGCCCAGGTGATCGGCCCCAGCTGGGGCAAGCAGATCTCCAACAAGGCCATGACGGGTCTGATCATCTTCATGATCCTGGTGACGGTCTACCTGGCGATCGCCTTCGAGTGGCGGATGGCGGTGGCCGCCCTGGTCGCCCTCATCCACGACCTCCTGATCACCATCGGCGTCTACGCCCTGGTGGGCTTCGAGGTCACCCCCGGTACGGTGATCGGCTTCCTGACGATCCTCGGGTACTCGCTCTACGACACGGTCGTCGTCTTCGACACCGTGAAGGAGAACACCAAGGGGATCGCCAAGCAGAACAAGCTCACCTACAGCGAGGCGGCCAACGCGGGCCTCAACCAGACCCTGGTCCGCTCGCTCAACACCACCGTGGTGGCGCTGCTGCCGGTCGCCGCGCTGCTGTTCATCGGTGGCGGCATCCTGGGCGCCGGCACGCTGAACGACATCTCGCTCGCGCTCTTCATCGGTCTCGCCGCCGGTGCCTACTCCTCGATCTGCGTCGCCACCCCGCTGCTGGCGCAGCTCAAGGAGGAGCAGCCGGAGATGAAGGCGCTGCGCAAGCGGGTCCTGCAGCACCGGGCCGCGGCCGGCCGGACCGAGGACGCGGTGCCCGGGGACGAGCTCGCGGACGAGGGCCAGCCTGCGGGTATGGTCGGTCAGCGTGGCCGCTCGGCCGGCACCCGTGCCAAGGGCCGTCCGTCCACCAAGCGCTGACCCGAACCACGACCCCGAGGACACCACCGTGACCACCGCCGACACCGCACTGGCCGAGCTGTTGAACAGCCGGATCCGGGACGTCCCGGACTACCCGAAGCCGGGTGTGCTGTTCAAGGACATCGCGCCGCTGCTCGCCGACGCCGAGGCCTTCGGCGCCCTCACCAGGGCGCTGGCGGACCGGGCGAAGGAGCTCGGGGCGACCAAGGTGGTGGGCCTGGAGGCCCGCGGCTTCGTGCTGGCCGCCCCGGCGGCCTTCTCGGCCGGGCTCGGCTTCGTGCCGATCCGCAAGCAGGGCAAGCTGCCCGGCGAGGTGTTCCGGCGCTCGTACGAGCTGGAGTACGGCTCGGCGACGCTGGAGATGCAGTGCGACGCCTTCGTGCCCGGTGAGCGGGTGCTGGTGGTGGACGACGTACTGGCCACCGGCGGGACCATCGGCGCCTCGCTGGACCTGGTCAAGGAGGCCGGCGCCGAGCTGGTGGGCGTCGTGGTGCTGATGGAGCTGGGCTTCCTGGACGGCCGCGCGCGGCTGGCCGGGCACCTGGCCGGCGCTCCGCTGGAGACGCTGGTCACGGTCTGAGGCACCCCCGCGAAGGGCGGCAGTCGGAACATCCGACTGCCGCCCTTCCGTTTCCTGGCCCGGCCGGATGAACACCGGGGCGCCCGGCTCGGTACCATGAAGATTCATCCCCTCCCGGTTGTGTCCGTCCGTTCGGGCCCCGGCAGGGGTCGGCCCGGTGCCCCGAGGAGTTGTCCTTGCCCGACGAGGTTGTGCCCACGGCCGCAGCGGCCACCCCCGAAAACCGTCCCACGCCCTCGGGGGCCACCCCGGCACGCCCGGCGCCGACCTCCTCGCGATCGCTCGCTCCCTCGGGCCGCGGCTCCACCGGCGGCATGCGCGCCCGCCTGGCCCGCCTCGGCGGCCAGCGCTCCAGCGTGCTCAACCCCGTCCTGGAGCCGCTGTTCCGCTCGATCCGGGCGAACGACCCCAAGGCCGACCCGGCACTGCTGCGCGACATCGAGAAGGCGTACGCGGTCGCCGAGAAGTGGCACCGCGGGCAGAAGCGCAAGAGCGGCGACCCGTACATCACCCACCCGCTGGCCGTGGCGACGATCCTGGCCGAGCTCGGCATGGACGCCCCGACCCTGATGGCCGGGCTGCTGCACGACACCGTCGAGGACACCGACTACGGCCTGGAGACCCTGCGCAAGGACTTCGGCGACTCGGTGGCCCTGCTGGTGGACGGCGTCACCAAGCTGGACCGGGTCAAGTTCGGCGAGGCCGCGCAGGCCGAGACCGTCCGCAAGATGGTCGTCGCGATGGCCAAGGACCCGCGCGTCCTGGTGATCAAGCTCGCCGACCGCCTGCACAACATGCGCACGATGCGCTACCTCAAGCGGGAGAAGCAGGAGAAGAAGGCCCGCGAGACCCTGGAGATCTACGCCCCGCTGGCGCACCGGCTGGGCATGAACACCATCAAGTGGGAGCTGGAGGACCTCGCCTTCGCGATCCTCTACCCCAAGATGTACGACGAGATCGTCCGGCTGGTCGCCGAGCGTGCCCCCAAGCGGGACGAGTACCTGGCGACCGTGATCGACCAGGTCCAGGCGGACCTGCGCGGCGCCCGGATCACCGCCTCCGTCACCGGCCGGCCGAAGCACTACTACTCGGTCTACCAGAAGATGATCGTCCGGGGCCGGGACTTCGCCGAGATCTACGACCTGGTGGGCATCCGGGTCCTGGTCGACACCGTCCGCGACTGCTACGCGGCACTGGGCACCATCCACGCGCGGTGGAACCCGGTGCCGGGGCGGTTCAAGGACTACATCGCGATGCCCAAGTTCAACATGTACCAGTCGCTGCACACGACGGTGATCGGTCCCGGCGGCAAGCCCGTCGAACTCCAGATCCGCACCTTCGACATGCACCGGCGGGCCGAGTACGGCATCGCCGCGCACTGGAAGTACAAGCAGCGCGCGGTCGCCGGGGCGTCCAAGGTCCGCACCGACACCCCGACCCAGACCCGCAAGGACGACAAGGCCGGCGCCGTCAACGAGATGGCCTGGCTGCGGCAGCTGCTGGACTGGCAGAAGGAGACCGCCGACCCGGGTGAGTTCCTGGAGTCGCTGCGCTTCGACCTGGCCAGCAACGAGGTCTTCGTCTTCACCCCCAAGGGCGACGTGATAGCCCTGCCGGCCGGTGCGACCCCGGTCGACTTCGCCTTCGCGGTGCACACCGAGGTCGGCTACCGGACGATAGGCGCCCGGGTGAACGGGCGGCTGGTGCCGCTGGAGTCGACGCTGGAGAACGGCGACACCGTCGAGGTGTTCACCTCCAAGGCGGAGAACGCCGGTCCCTCCCGGGACTGGCTGGGCTTCGTCAAGTCGCCGCGCGCCCGCAACAAGATCCGCGCCTGGTTCTCCAAGGAGCGCCGCGAGGAGGCGATCGAGCACGGCAAGGAGGCGATCGTCCGGGCGATGCGCAAGCAGGGCCTGCCGATCCAGCGGATCCTGACCGGCGACTCGCTGGTCACGCTGGCCCACGAGATGCGCTACCCCGACATCTCCTCGCTCTACGCCGCGATCGGCGAGGGGCACGTCGCCGCGCAGAACATCGTCCAGAAGCTGGTCCAGGCGCTCGGCGGCGAGGAGGGCGCGACCGAGGACCTGGCGGAGACCGCCACCCCGACGCACGACACCCGCCGCGCGGTGCGCCGCCGGGCCAAGGGCGACCCGGGCGTGATCGTCAAGGGCGTCGAGGACGTCTGGGTCAAGCTCTCCCGCTGCTGCACCCCGGTGCCGGGCGACCCGATCGTCGGCTTCATCACCCGCGGCAACGGCGTCTCGGTGCACCGCGCCGACTGCGTCAACGTGGAGTCGCTGAGCCAGCAGCCGGAGCGCATGATCGACGTCGAGTGGGCGGCCACCCAGTCCTCGGTCTTCCTGGTGGCCATCCAGGTCGAGGCGCTGGACCGCTCCCGCCTGCTCTCCGACGTCACCCGGGTGCTCTCCGACCAGCACGTCAACATCCTGTCGGCGGCGGTGCAGACCTCCCGGGACCGGGTGGCGATGAGCCGCTTCACCTTCGAGATGGGCGACCCGAAGCACCTCGGCCACGTGCTCAAGGCGGTGCGCGGCGTCGAGGGCGTGTACGACGTCTACCGCGTCACCTCCGCCCGCAAGTAGCGGACGCACGAGAGGGGCCCCGGGATCTTCCCGGGGCCCCTCTCGGCGTTCGACGGCCGTCGGATCAGCCGCTGAACTCGTCCTGGCTCTTGTGCGCCTGGTCCAGCAGGGTCTGCACACCGGCCAGCTCGGACTCCAGCTTGGCGATCCTGCCGGCGTTGCCGGCCGCGCGGGCCTTGTCCAGGTCGGCCTGGATCTTGTCCGCCTTGGCCTGGAAGAGCCCGACCATGCCGGCCGCGCGGGCCTTGGCCTCCGGGTTGGAGCGCTTCCACTCGGCGTCCTCGGCCTCGCGGATCGCCCGCTCGACCGCGTTCAGCCGGCCGTCCAGCTTCGGACGGACCTCGCGCGGCACGTGCCCGATCGCCTCCCAGCGCTCGTTGACCTCGCGCAGCGCGGCCTTGGCGGCCTTCAGGTCGGTGATCGGCAGGATCGCCTCGGCCTCGACGGCCAGCGCCTCCTTGAGCTTCTGGTTCTCCACCTGCTCGGCGTCCCGCTCGCTGAACACCGCGGAGCGGGCCTGGAAGAAGACGTCCTGCGCGCCGCGGAACCGCGCCCACAGCTCGTCCTCGATGTCGCGCTGGGCCCGGCCGGCGGCCTTCCAGCGCGCCATCAGGTCGCGGTAGGCGGCCGCGGTGCTGCCCCAGTCCGTGGACGAGGACAGCGCCTCGGCCTCGGCGACCAGCGACTCCTTGGTCTGCCGGGCCTTGTCGCGCTCGGCGTCCAGGGTGGCGAAGTGCGCCTTGCGGTGCTTGGAGAAGACCGAGCGGGCGTGCGAGAAGCGGTGCCACAGCTCGTCGTCGCTCTTGCGGTCCAGGCGCGGCAGGCCCTTCCAGGTGTCCACCAGGGCGCGCAGCCGGTCCCCGGCCTCCCGCCACTGGGTGGACTCGGCGAGCTGCTCGGCCTCGGAGACCAGCGCCTCCTTGGCCGCGCGGGCCTCGTCCTGCGCCTTGGCGCGGGCGGCCTTGCGCTCCTCCCGCCGGGTCTCGATCTCGCCGGCGAGCGTGTCCAGTCGCTTGGCCAGGGCGTCCAGGTCGCCGACCGCGTGCCCCTCGACCACCTGCGCGCGCAGGTGCTCCAGCGCGGTCTGGGCGTCCTTGGCGGCCAGGTCGGTGGTGCGCACCCGCTTCTCCAGCAGGCCGATCTCCACCTCGATGCCCTGGTACTTGCGCTCGAAGTAGGCGAGGGCCTCCTCGGGCGAGCCGGCCTGCCAGGAACCCACGACGCGTTCGCCGTCGGCCGTCCTGACGTAGACCGTGCCCTGCTCGTCCACACGGCCCCACGGGTCGCTGCTCATAGCGCGTCCTCCACATGACGTCGCGCCCGCGCCGGGGCGGCGCGCGTCCGTCGTCCACAGTTGATGTGCGGCGGACCGATGAGTCCGCCGTCCCCGTCCGCCGTGCCTTTCTGCCGAGGGTGACGGCTAGGCGGGTCCGGGCACCCTATACAACGCCAACATAGGCGACCAGGCCCGGTGCTGTCCGCATCCG
The DNA here is from genome assembly GCF_040303045.1 of Kitasatospora sp. NPDC096140. Taxonomy (NCBI): domain Bacteria; kingdom Bacillati; phylum Actinomycetota; class Actinomycetes; order Kitasatosporales; family Streptomycetaceae; genus Kitasatospora; species Kitasatospora sp. NPDC096140. Next base: position 217,727 of record NZ_JBEOUW010000009.1, on the reverse strand, counting down.
GGCCGGGCGATTTCGGGCCGGGGCCGGGCGAGGACGGCGGCGGTGCGCCGGCTCGACAAGGGTTCCACCGGCCCCGGAGCCGATCAACCCTTCGACACCGTAACGGAGTTGAAGGTGACATCGGCCATCGGGTGGCCGTCCGGGGAGCCCTCCAGGGTGCCGGCGGCGGCGATCTTCTGCACCACGTCCAGGCCGCCGCTGATCTTGCCGAAGGGGGTGTAGTTCGGCGGCAGCTTGGTGTCCTTGTAGACCAGGAAGAACTGGCTGCCGTTGGTGCCCGGGCCGGAGTTGGCCATCGCCACGGTGCCCGCCGGGTACGTCGCGCCGGCCAGGTTCTCGTCCGCGAACTTGTAGCCCGGGTCGCCGGTGCCGCCCGGGACGGTCGCGCTGGCGGTCGGGTCGCCGCACTGGAGCACGAAGATGCCGTCCGTGGTGAGGCGGTGGCACTTGGTGTGGTCGAAGTACTTCTCGCCCGCCAGGAAGGAGAAGGAGTTCACCGTGTGCGGCGCCTTGGCCGCGTCCAGCGCGATCGTCACCTTGCCGCAGTTGGTGTCCAGCGCCATCGTGTACGACGCGCCCGGGTCGATCGACATGGCCGGCTCGGCCTGCCACTGCTTGCCGTTGGGGGCGCCCGGCGCCGGGTCCGTGCAGCCCTCGACCGGCTTGCGGGTCGGGGCGGTCGGCTCGCCGGTCTGGGTCGGCGCGGCCTGCGCGCTGCTCGCGGCCGAGGTCTTGTCCTTGTCGTCCGAGCTGAACGCGCCGGTGGCGATCAGGGTCCCGCCGCCGGCCAGGACCACGACGGCCAACGAGGCGCCCAGGACCGTGTTGCGGCGCCGGCGCGCGGCCGCGACCTCGATCCGCCGCTCCATCTGGCGCTCGTACTTCTCGCGGGCGAGCTGCCGCCGCCGCTGTTCGCTGCTGACCACCGGCCGTGTCTCCTACGCATGTGCGGAAAAAGTGGATGGATTCCGGAGCGGATCATCGCATCCCCCGGAGGCCAAGTGTAGGGACCGGGCCCGTAAGGGCGAGGTGAACCTGACACGCGGCCCCTCCCGCCACCCCTATCTGGTTCGCAACCGGAGCCGGACCGCCGGTAGGCTGCCCCTGAGTAACCAATAGGCAGCATCACTACAGGTGGTTCTCGCAAACCGACCGCCGCACACCCGAAGGACGCGCGTGTTCATCGCCGGATTCCCCGCTGGAGCCTGGGGCACCAACTGCTACCTGGTCGCTCCGGCGGCGGGCGAGGAGTGCGTCATCGTCGATCCGGGCCACCAGGCGGCCCGCGGCGTCGAGGAAATGGTCCGCGAGCACCGGCTCAAGCCGGTCGCCGTGCTGCTCACGCACGGCCACATCGACCACGTGGCCTCGGTGGTCCCGGTCTGCGGCGCCCGCGGCGTCCCGGCCTGGATCCACCCCGAGGACCGGTACATGATGTCCGACCCGGAGAAGGCGCTCGGCCGCTCCCTGGGCACCCAGCTGATGGGCGAGCTCACCGTCGGCGAGCCCGACGACGTGCGCGAGCTCACCGACGGCAGCGTGCTGGAGCTCGCCGGCCTGCAGCTCACCGTGGACCACGCCCCGGGCCATACCGGGGGGTCGGTGACCTTCCGGACGCCCGGTGCCGAGGACCTCCCCCCGGTGCTGTTCTCGGGCGACCTGCTGTTCGCCGGCTCCATCGGGCGTACCGACCTCCCGGGCGGGGACAGCGAGGCGATCATGACGTCGCTGGCCCGGGTGTGCCTGCCCCTCGACGATTCCACCGTGGTCCTCTCCGGCCACGGCGGTCAGACCACCATCGGCCGCGAGCGCGCCACCAACCCCTACCTCCGACAGGCAGCAGGGGCGGCAGGCGCCCCGGCTTTCCCGCGACGAGGAATGTGACGGAAGAGAAGTTGAGCACCTTCACCGCCCCCAAGGGCACCTACGACCTGCTGCCCCCCAGCTCCGCGACCTTCCTGGCGATCCGCGAGCGCATCGCAGCGCCCGCCCGCCGGGCCGGCTACGGCTACGTCGAGACCCCGGTCTTCGAGGACGTGAAGCTCTTCTCCCGCGGCGTCGGCGAGTCCACCGACATCGTCACCAAGGAGATGTACAACCTCACCACCAAGGGCGGTGACGAGCTCGCGCTGCGCCCCGAGGGCACCGCCTCGGTGCTGCGCGCCGCGCTCCAGGCCAACCTGCACAAGCAGGGCAACCTGCCGGTCAAGCTCTGGTACTCCGGCTCGTACTACCGCTACGAGCGCGCCCAGAAGGGCCGCTACCGCCAGTTCTCCCAGGTCGGCGCCGAGGCGATCGGCGCCGAGGACCCGGCGCTGGACGCCGAGCTGATCATCCTGGCCGACGACGCCTTCCGCTCGCTGGGCCTGCGCGACTACTCGCTGCTGCTCAACAGCCTCGGCGACAAGCAGTGCCGCCCGGTCTACCGCGCCGCGCTGATCGAGTTCCTCTCCGGCCTGGACCTGGACGAGGACACCCGCCGCCGCGCCGAGATCAACCCGCTGCGCGTGCTGGACGACAAGCGCGAGTCCGTGCAGGCCCAGCTCACCGGCGCCCCGATGCTGCGCGACTACCTGTGCGAGGACTGCAAGGCGTACGACGAGAAGGTCCGCGAGCTGCTCACCGCGGCCGGCGTCGCCTTCGTGGACGACCCGAAGCTGGTCCGCGGCCTGGACTACTACACCCGCACCACCTTCGAGTTCGTGCACAACGGCCTCGGCGCCCAGTCCGCGATCGGCGGCGGCGGCCGCTACGACGGCCTCTCCGAGATGATCGGCGGCCCGGCGCTGCCGTCCGTCGGCTGGGCCCTCGGCGTGGACCGCACCTTCCTGGCGCTGGAGGCCGAGGGCGTCACCCTCGACCTGCCGGCCGCCACCGCGGTGTACGCGGTCGCGCTCGGCGAGGAGGCCAAGAACGTCCTGTTCGCCAAGGTGATCGAGCTGCGCCGGGCCGGCGTGGCCACCGACCTCGCCTTCGGCGTCAAGAGCATCAAGAACGCCATGAAGTCCGCCGACCGGTCCGGCGCCCGCTTCGCCCTGATCGCCGGGGACCGGGACCTCGCCGAGGGCGTCGTCCAGCTCAAGGACCTGAGCACCGGCGAGCAGACCCCCGTCGGCCTCGACGCACTCGTCACCACCCTGAAGGAGAAGCAGCTGTGATCCGCACGCACGACGCGGGCACGCTCCGCCCGGAGCACGCAGGCACCACCGTCACCCTGGCCGGCTGGGTCGCCCGCCGCCGCGACCACGGCGGCGTGGCCTTCATCGACCTGCGCGACGCCTCCGGCACCGTGCAGATCGTGGTCCGCGACCTCGACTCGGTCCACGGCCTGCGCGCCGAGTACTGCGTCAAGGTCGTCGGCGACGTCCGCGTCCGCCCCGAGGGCAACGAGAACCCCGACATCCCGACCGGTGCCGTCGAGGTCGTCGTCAGCGAGATCGAGGTGCTCTCCGAGGCCGCCCCGCTGCCCTTCCCGGTCGCCGAGTACGAGCCGGGCACGGTCAACGAGGAGGTCCGGCTGCGCTACCGCTACCTGGACCTGCGCCGTGAGGGCCCGGCCAAGGGCCTGCGCCTGCGCTCCAAGGTCAACAACATCATCCGCCGGGTGATGGAGGAGAACGACTACCTCGACATCGAGACGCCGTACCTCACCCGCTCCACCCCCGAGGGCGCCCGCGACTTCCTCGTCCCGGTCCGCCTGCAGCCCGGCCACTGGTACGCGCTGCCGCAGTCGCCCCAGCTGTTCAAGCAGCTGCTGATGGTGGCCGGCATGGAGCGCTACTACCAGATCGCCCGCTGCTTCCGCGACGAGGACTTCCGCGCCGACCGGCAGCCGGAGTTCACCCAGCTGGACATCGAGGCCTCGTTCGTCGACCAGGAGGACATCCTGGCCCTCGGCGAGAAGATCATCGGTGCGATCTGGCGCGAGGTGCACGGCTACGAGGTCCCGAACCCGCTGCCGCGGATGACCTACGCGGACGCCATGGCCCGCTTCGGCTCCGACAAGCCGGACGTCCGCTTCGGCCAGGAACTCACCGACCTCACCGAGTACTTCAAGGGCACCGAGTTCCGCGTCTTCCAGGCCCCGTACGTCGGCGCCGTGGTCATGCCCGGCGGCGCCTCGCAGCCCCGCAAGCAGCTGGACGCCTGGCAGGACTGGGCCAAGGCGCGCGGCGCCAAGGGCCTGGCCTACGTGCTGATCGACGCCGAGACCGGCGAGCTGCGCGGCCCCGTCGCCAAGAACCTCTCCGAGGAGCACCTGGCCGGCCTGGCCGCCGCCGCGGGCGCCAAGAACGGCGACGCGGTCTTCTTCGCGGCCGGCAAGGAGCGCGCCTCCCAGGAGCTGCTCGGCGCCGCCCGCCTGGAGATCGGCCGCCGCTGCGAGCTGATCGACGAGTCCAAGTGGGCCTTCCTCTGGGTCGTCGACTTCCCGATGTTCGAGCCGATCGAGGACGACAAGGGCGCCTTCCAGGGCTGGCACGCGGTGCACCACCCGTTCACCGCCCCGACCAAGGAGTCGCTGGACACCTTCGACACCGACCCGGGCTCGGCGCTGTCCAACGCGTACGACCTGGTCCTCAACGGCTCGGAGCTGGGCGGCGGTTCGATCCGTATCCACCAGCGCGACGTGCAGAAGCGGGCGTTCGACGCGATCGGCCTCTCCGAGGAGGAGGCGGCCTCGCAGTTCGGCTTCCTGCTGGACGCCTTCAACTACGGCCCGCCGCCGCACGGTGGTGTCGCCTTCGGCCTCGACCGGATCGTCACGCTGCTCGGCGGGTACGACACCATCCGGGACGTCATCGCCTTCCCGAAGACGTCCACCGGTGGCGACCCGCTGACCGGCGCGCCGACGCCGATCACTCCGGCGCAGCGCCGCGAGGCCGGCGTGGACGCCAAGCCCAAGGTCCGCGAGGACGCCAAGTCCGAGGCTGAGCCCAAGGCCTGACGAAGCGTCACATCCGCTAACCTGCAACGGCCCCGGACGGTCCACCCACCGTCCGGGGCCGGTCCACAACGACGTGTGACACAGGGAGAGTTGACCGATGCAGGTCATAACGAGAGTGGAACGTCCGGCGGACGCCCCGGCGACCAGACGCGTCCACATGGCCGCGTTCCCCGGCCCGGACGAGGCGGACCTGGTGGATGCGCTGCGCCGCGATCCCGCCTGGCTGCCCGGGCTGTCCGTGGTCGCGGTCGACGGGACCGGCCTGGTCGTCGGCCACGCCCTGCTGACCCGGCTGCGGGTCGGGGACGGTGAGGCGCTGGCGCTCGCGCCGGTCGCCGTGGCACCGGAGTGGCAGCGCAGGGGAGTCGGCGAACTCGTCGTCCGGGCCGCGCTGTCGGCGGCCGAGGACGCGGGGGAGAAGCTCGTGGTCGTCCTCGGCGACCCGGCGTACTACGCGCGGTTCGGCTTCTCGCCGGCCGGGCGGCACGAGGTCGTCGGCCCGTTCGAGGTGCCGGACGCGTACTTCCAGGCACTGCCGCTGGCGTCGTACGACGGCGGCCCGCGCGGGCTCTGCCGCTACCCCGAGCCCTTCGTCGCGGTCTAGACCGCCGCCGCTCCTCCTCGGTCCGTCCCGCCGGTTCCTCCCGCCGCCGGTCCGTCCCGGTCCGGCCCGGTCCGCCCTGCGGACCCGCCGTGCTGCGCCTACGGTGAGTGTGCATCAGCACGGGTCGGACGGAGGATCAGAGGGTGGCCGCGAAGCCGGAGCGACTGGCGAGGAAGCCGTACGAGCGGGAGCTGCTGCGGCTGCAGCAGGAGCTGGTGAAGCTCCAGGAGTGGGTGCGGGTCGAGGGCGCCCGGCTGGTGGTGGTCTTCGAAGGACGTGACGCCGCGGGAAAGGGCGGAGCGATCAAGCGGGTGACGGAGTACCTGAACCCGCGCATCGCCCGGGTCGCGGCGCTGCCCACGCCGACCGAGCGGGAGAAGACCCAGTGGTACTTCCAGCGGTACGTGGAGTACCTGCCCGCGGCCGGGGAGATCGTGCTGTTCGACCGCAGCTGGTACAACCGCGCCGGGGTCGAGCGGGTGATGGGCTTCTGCTCCGACGAGGACTACTGGCAGTTCCTGCACCAGTGCCCGAACTTCGAGCGGATGCTGATCGAGGCGGGCATCCTGCTGCGCAAGTACTGGTTCTCGGTGAGCGACACCGAGCAGGAACAGCGTTTCCGGGCCCGGCTGGGGGACCCGATGAAGCGCTGGAAGCTCTCCCCGATGGACGTCGAGTCGATCACCCACTGGGAGGACTACTCGCGGGCCAAGGACGAGATGTTCATCCACACCGACATCCCGGATTCGCCCTGGCACGTGGTGGAGAGCGACGACAAGCGCCGGGCCCGGATCAACATGATCGCCCACCTGCTGTCCACCGTGCCGTACCACGAGATCAAGGCGCCGCGGATCGACCTGCCGCCGCGCCCGGCCCCGCGCGGCTACCAGCGGCCCCCGCGCGACCTGCAGAAGTACGTCCCGGACCACGCTGCCAGACTGGAGTAGACGGGGCCCGCCGGGCGCTGCTGTCGAGAACCGGCCCCGTGTGGCGCCCGGGCGTCCGCAGGAGGCGCGCTCATGTTCGTCCGTACCGTCTACGCCACCGGCAACCCGGAGCGGATCGACCGGACCCTCGACGGGTTCAGGGCCGAGGCCGTCGGGCTGCTCACCGCCCAGCCCGGCTACCGGGGCTACGGGCTGTTCGCCGACCGCGAGCTCGGCAAGATCACCATGGGTTCGTGGTGGGAGTCCGCGCAGGCCGAGCGGGACAGCGACCGGGAGCTGCGGGCGCGCCGCGCCGAGCTGCTGGCGCCGTTCGAGGGCACGGCGGCCACCGCCCTGTGGGAGGTCGCGGTGGAGACCCCGCCCGGCGAGGCCGGGCCGGGCGCCTGGTTCCGCGTGGTGCGCACCGACGCCGACCCGGCCGGGGTGGACCGGATGGCGGAGGTCTTCCGGGACCGCGCGCTGCCGGTGCTGGAGAAGTCGCCGGGGTTCGTCTCCGCGGCGATGCTGGTCGACCGGGCGACCGGGCGCGCCTCGGTGGGCGCGATCTTCGCGGACCGGGAGACGCTGGTGGCCTCGCGCGGTCCGCAGGCCGACGCCCGGGCGAGGGCGGTCGCGGCGGCCGGCGTCACGGTGTGGTCGCTGGAGGAGTTCGAGGTCGTCCTGCTCGACCACCGTCGCTCGTAGGGCCAGGCCCCGGACGGCCCCGGCGTGTCGGCGGCCTCGCATAGGCTTCCGGTGTGGACGAACCGGACCTCTTCACCGCCGCCGCCGAGGAACTCCAGACCAGGGAGCCCGGCCGGGCGCCGCTGGCCGTACGGATGCGCCCGCGCACCCTGGACGAGGTGGCCGGGCAGCGGCAGCTGCTGAAGCCCGGCTCGCCGCTGCGGCGGCTGGTCACGAGCTCGCGCGGGCCGGCGGCCACCAGCTCGGTGATCCTCTGGGGCCCGCCCGGCACCGGGAAGACCACGCTGGCGCACGTGATCAGCCAGGCCGTCGAGGGGCGCTTCGTCGAGCTGTCCGCGATCACCGCCGGGGTCAAGGAGGTCCGGGCGGTGATCGACGGCGCCCGGCGCGCGGTCGGGATGTCCGGCCGGGAGACGGTGCTCTTCCTGGACGAGATCCACCGCTTCTCCAAGGCCCAGCAGGACTCGCTGCTGCCGGCCGTCGAGAACCGCTGGGTCACGCTGATCGCGGCGACCACCGAGAACCCGTACTTCTCAGTGATCTCCCCGCTGCTGTCCCGCTCGCTGCTGCTCACCCTGGAGTCGCTGACCGACGAGGACATCCGCGCACTGCTGCGCCGGGCGGTGGCCGACGAGCGCGGCCTGGAGGGCGCGCTGGAGCTGACCGAGGAGGCCGAGGACCACCTGGTGCGGCTGGCCGGCGGGGACGCCCGGCGGGCGCTCACCACGTTGGAGGCGGCGGCCGGGGCGGCGCTGGAGAAGGGCGAGCCGAGCATCACGCTGGCCACCACGGAGACGGCCGTCAACCACGCGGCGGTCCGCTACGACAAGGACGGCGACCAGCACTACGACGTGGCGAGCGCGCTGATCAAGTCGATCCGCGGCAGCGACGTGGACGCGACCCTGCACTACCTGGCCCGGATGATCGAGGCGGGGGAGGACCCGCGGTTCATCGCCCGCCGGCTGATGATCTCGGCCAGCGAGGACGTCGGCCTGGCGGACCCGACGGCGCTGCAGACGGCGGTGGCGGCCGCGCAGGCGGTGGCGCTGATCGGCTTCCCGGAAGCGCGGATCATCCTCTCCCAGGCGGCGATCGCGCTGGCGCTGGCGCCCAAGTCCAACGCGGCGTACCTGGCGATCGACGCGGCGCTGGCGGACGTCCGGCAGGGCCTGGCGGGTGCGGTGCCGGCACACCTGCGGGACGCCCACTACGGCGGCGCGGGCAAGCTCGGCCACGGCAAGGGCTACCGGTACCCGCACGACCTGCCGGAGGGCATCGCCGCCCAGCAGTACGCACCGGACGCGGTGCACGGCCGGGAGTACTACCAGCCGACCCGGCGCGGCGGCGAGGCGCGGTACGCGGACGTCGTGGAGTGGACCCGGGGGCGGCTGCGCGGCGAGCGGCGCAGCGAGCAGCAGGCGGAGCGGCAGCCCGGGAAGGCCGAGCGGGAGCCGGAGCGGGAGCCCGGGCACAAGGGCGAGTGACCGGCGGCTATACTCGGTCGGAGTGCCATGTCCCGGGACGGCGGCGGGGGAGACCCCACCGACCGGCCGCACCAGCGGGACATCGGCGGTAGGCCCCTTCCGAGGGGCCCGCACCAGGAGCGTCGCGCACCGTTTCGGTGTCGCGGGTGGCCCAGGTTCTGGGCCGGCCCGTGTGACAAGCACTTTCGTGCCCGGCTCCGGAGAGCGGCTGATCCCATCGCGCAGGCGGCGGGGTTTTCTCCGGGTCGCGACATGCGACCTCCGTCAACACCTGGTGAAGCCGTATTCGTGAGCAAGGAAGGTTTGGTTCATGGCGAACCAGAAGCGTCCCAAGGTCAAGATCGCGCGTGCGCTCGGCGTGCCGCTGACCCCGAAGTCCGTCAAGTACTTCGAGGCCCGCCCGTACCCGCCCGGCCAGCACGGCCGTGGTCGCAAGCAGAACTCGGACTACAAGGTCCGTCTGCTTGAGAAGCAGCGTCTTCGCGCCCAGTACGACCTGAGCGAGAAGCAGCTGTCGCGTGCGTTCGACCGCGCGAAGAAGGCCGAGGGCAAGACCGGTGAGGCGCTCGTCGCCGAGCTGGAGACCCGTCTGGACTCCCTGGTCCTGCGTTCGGGCATCGCCCGCACCATCTACCAGGCCCGCCAGATGGTCGTCCACGGCCACATCGAGGTCAACGGTGGCAAGGTCAACAAGCCGTCGTTCCAGATGAAGCCGGGCTTCGTGGTGACCGTCCGCGAGCGCAGCAAGGAGAAGGTCCCCTTCCAGGTCGCCCGTGAGGGTGGCTACGCGGGTGAGGGCCAGACCCCGAAGTACCTTGAGGTCAACCTGAAGGCCCTGGCCTTCCGCCTGGACCGTGCGCCGCAGCGCAAGGAGGTCCCGGTGATCTGTGACGAGCAGCTCGTCGTCGAGTACTACTCGCGCTGACCCGCGAGCGGTTCCGCTCTTCGCAGGACCACGAGTGAGCCCCCGTCGCCTTTCGAGGCGGCGGGGGCTTGCCCCTTTTCCGGGCGCCGCCGGTTCTCCGGGTGCCGCCGGTTCTCCCGACGTCGCCGGTTTCCCGGGCGCCGCCGGTCAGACGCTCTCGCCGGCCATCGCGGCGGCCAGCCGCAGGTGCGGGCGGGCCTCCTCGGTGCGGCCCTGGCGCTCCAGGGTGCGGCCGAGCATCATCCGGGCGTAGTCCTCGGCCGGGTCGGCGTCCAGGATCCGGATCAACTCGGCCTCGGCGCGGCCGAGTTGGGCGGAGTGGTAGTAGCTGCGGGCGAGCAGCAGCCGGACGGAGAGGTTGGCCGGCTCCTCGGCCAGCACGCCCTCAAGCATGCGGGCGGCGTCGGTGTACGCCTTGGAGTCGAAGTAGAACGTCGCCATGCGGTACTCGTCGGCGGTGTTGTGGACGGCCATGGTGCTCCTTCCGGGTGGATCCTTGCCTCCTCAAGCAACGGACAAGTTTCAACTATTCCGGACCGGCGAGGGGGCCGGCGCGGGCGGCACCGAGCAGGGCCCCGGACCGCGCTCGGGGCCCTCCGCCGAGCCTCCGCCGCCGAGCGCCCGGCTGACGGCCTCGTCCACGTCCAGCCGGGCCCCGGCCTCGTAGCACTCCCGGTACTCCTGCTCGGTCAGCCCGGCCCGGGCCCGCTCCGCGCACTCCTGGTGGGTGCCGAAGAAGTTCCGCGAGCCGAGGAACGGCGTGCCGACCGCGCGCCAGATCCGGTGCGCGGCGCCCTGCAGCACCCGGGCCTCGCGCAGGTCGCCCGCCTCGTCCGGGCCGTTCGGCTCGGTCTCCAGCAGCGCCAGCAGGTCGATCCCCAGCACGATGCCGAGCAGGTCGTGGAAGAGGTGGTTCAGCCGCACGCACTCCCGGGCCAGCGCGCGGGCCGCCTGGACCGCGCCGTCCAGCCAGTGCGAGTACGCCGTCGCGTACAGCACGTACGCGTACGCCCACTGCTCGCCGTGCTCCTCGCACAGTTCGCGGGCCTGGCCGAACCAGAGCTCACCGCTGTCCAGGTCGCCCTGGAACAGGTAGGCCAGGCCGAGCTCCAGCATGGCCATCGCGACGTTGCTGTTGAGCTCGCCGATGGTCCGGTAGTGCCAGAGCGCCTCCTCGAACAGCTCGGCGGCGCGGTGCGGGTCGTCGCCGATCAGGGCGGCGCAGCCCTGGCGGTGGACGGCGTAGGCGAGGGCCCGGTCGTCACCGGTGTCCAGGGCCTGGCGGCGGCACTCCTCCAGGGCGGGACGGGCGGCGGCCAGGTCCCCCTGGAGCGTGGCCGTGTAGCCGGTCACCCAGAGCGCCTTGGCCCGGGCCTCGGTGGGTTCGCGGTCCAGTGCGAGTGCGCGGTCCAGCCAGTGCCGGCCCTCGCCGAGGTGGCCGCAGCCGACCCAGTAGAACCAGAGCGTGCCGGCCAGCAGCAGGGCGATCTGCTCCTCGCCGGGCTCGCCGAGGCAGAACTCCAGCGCCGCTCGGAGGTTGGTGTGGGCCAGCCCGGTGCGTTCGGCGGTCTCCGCCTGGCGGGGGCCGAACCACTCCACCTCGCCCCAGGTGGCGACGCCCAGGTACCAGTCCCGGTGGCGGCGGCGCAGCCGCGGCTCCTCGCCGGCGGCGCGCAGCCAGTGGCCGCCGTACTCGCGCAGGGTGTCCAGCAGCCGGAAGCGGACGCCGAAGGCGCTGTCCTCGCGCAGCACCACGGACTTGGCGACCAGCTCGTCGAGCAGGTCCAGCACGTCCTCGGGCTCGATGCCGTCGCCGGCGCAGACGTACTCGGCGGCCTCAAGGTCGAAGCTGCCGGCGAAGATCGACAGGCGGGCCCAGAGTAAACGTTCCTGCACCGTGCAGAGCTCGTGACTCCAGCCGATCGTCGTCCGCAGCGTCTGGTGCCGCGGCAGGGCCGTCCGGGAGCCGCCGGTGAGCAGCCGGAAGCGGTCGTCCAGGCGGGCGGTGATCTGCTCCACGGACAGCGCGCGCAGCCGCCCGGCCGCCAGCTCCACGGCCAGCGGGATGCCGTCCAGCCGTCGGCAGAGCAGGCCGACCGCCTCGGCGTTGGCCTCGGTCACCGCGAAGGAGGGCAGCACCGCCCGGGCCCGGTCGGCGAACAGCCGCACCGCGTCCGGCAGCGCGCCGGGCCCGGCGGGCCCGGCCGGCGCCGGGTCGACCGGCAGCGGCGCGAGGGTCAGCAGGTGCTCGCCGGAGGCGCGCAGCGCGGTGCGGCTGGTGGCCAGCAGGCGCAGGCCGGGCAGCGCCCGCAGCAGCGCGTCCGCCAGCTCGGCGCAGGCCTCGACCAGGTGCTCGCAGCCGTCCAGCACCAGCAGCAGGCGGCGGCCGGCCAGCCGCTCGGTCAGCACGTCCAGCGGCGGACGGGCGGTGCCGTCGGTCAGCCGCAGGGCCTCCAGGACGGCGTGGCCGAGCAGCAGCGGGTCCTGCACCGGGGCGATGTCCACCAGCCAGGTGCCGTCCGGGAACCCGCCGCCCGCGCGGGCCGCCGCGCGCAGCGCCAGCCGGCTCTTGCCCACCCCGCCCGGACCGGTCACCGTCACCAGCCGGGCCGTGGCCAGCAGACGCGCCAGTTCGGCCAGTTCCCGCTGCCGCCCGACGAAGCCGGTCACCTCGGCCGGCAGCCGGCCGTGCTCCGGCTCGCGCGGCCCCGCCGGGGGCTCCCCGGGCTGTGCTGTCCAGTCGCCGGCCAAGCGCTGCTCCCGTCTCCCAGGCCGGACCGTTCGCGGCCCGGACGTGCTCGGGCCGTCCGCGCGACGGCCTGCCTGGCAGAACGAGGTGACCGGCCGGTAGGTTACGCGCGCGGATCGCACACCCGGTCGGACCGACCGCGTCGACAACCCGGTCCGGAAACCGGGCGTGGGCGCGATAGGGTTCCGTCTGGAGAACAGCAAGGCGAGGGAGCGCGCAAAGGTGTCCGTGGGAGAGCTGGCCGGATTGCTCGTCGCCGTGTTCTGGGCGGTCCTGGTCACCCTGCTCGCCGTGGTCCTCGTCCGCCTCTCGCGGGTGCTGAAGGAGGCCGCCGTCCTGGTCTCCGCCGTCACCGAACAGGCCGTGCCGCTGCTGACCGACGCGGGCGCCGCGGTGCGCAGCGCCAACGAGCAGCTGGAGCGGGTGGACGAGATCACCGCCAACGTGCAGGACGCCGCCGCCAACGCCAACGCGCTCTCCTCCACCGTGGCCGCCACCCTGGGTGGACCGCTGGTGAAGGTCGCGGCCTTCAGCTACGGCGTCCGCAAGGCCGTCGCCAAGCAGCAGGGCCACCTGCCGTCCGTGCCGATGCAGACCGGCGAGCGCGACGAGCTGGCCCGGCTGATCCGGGCCGAGGTGCGTGCCGCGACCGCGCCCAGGGGCGGCCTGCTCTCCAGGGTCCGTCGAGCGGTGAGGGGCTGACGTCATGGCACGCATCTTCTGGATGGCGGTCGGCGCCGGTGCCGCGGTGTGGGCCATGAAGAAGGCCAACGGCGCGGTGCAGAGGCTCACGCCGGACAGCCTCTCCGGCACCGCCGCGCGCGGCGCGCTGCACCTGGGCGACCTCGCCAAGCAGTTCGCCCAGGACGTGCGGGCCGGCATGGCCGAGCGCGAGGAGCAGCTGAAGGACGACCTCGGGCTGCACGGCACCGCCGTGGCGGAGCCCCGAAGAGTCCTGCGCGGCGAGCCGCAGTACCGAGCTATCTCGGCGGCGCCCGGAAGCCGGGCCGCCGCCCTGCCCCCCGCCCGCGGTTCCCGAACCGCTCCCCAAGCCATTGAAGAAACGCCCCGCCGCGCCCTGCCGCCGCGGGGCGGCACCCCGAACCGGAAGGACCACTAATGGAGTCGGCTGAGATCCGCCGCCGCTGGCTGCGCTTCTTCGAGGAGCGCGGCCACACCGTCGTTCCGTCGGCGTCCCTGGTCGCCGACGACCCCACCCTGCTGCTCGTCAACGCCGGCATGGTGCCGTTCAAGCCCTACTTCCTGGGCGAGGTCAAGCCGCAGTTCTCGCGCGCCACCAGCGTCCAGAAGTGCGTGCGCACCCTGGACATCGAGGAGGTCGGGAAGACCACCCGACACGGCTCCTTCTTCCAGATGTGCGGCAACTTCTCCTTCGGCGACTACTTCAAGGAAGGAGCCATCAAGTTCGCGTGGGACCTGCTCACCACGCCCGTCGCGGACGGTGGCTACGGCCTGGAGGAGGAGAAGCTCTGGATCACCGTCTACAAGGACGACGACGAGGCTGAGCAGATCTGGCGTGACGTCATCGGCGTCCCCGCCGAGCGGATCCAGCGCCTCGGCATGAAGGACAACTTCTGGTCGATGGGCGTCCCCGGCCCGTGCGGCCCGTGCTCGGAGATCAACTACGACCGCGGCCCCGCGTACGGCGAGGAGGGCGGCCCGGCCGTCAACGGCGAGCGCTACCTGGAGATCTGGAACCTGGTCTTCATGCAGTACGAGCGCGGCCACGGCGACGGCAAGGACGGCTTCGAAATCCTCGGCGACCTGCCGAGCAAGAACATCGACACCGGCCTCGGCCTGGAGCGCCTCGCCGCCATCCTGCAGGGCGTCGACAACCTCTTCGAGATCGACACCAGCCGGATGATCCTCGACCGCGCCGCCGAGCTGACCGGTCACGCCTACGGCGCCGACCACAAGTCGGACGTCTCGCTGCGCGTGGTCACCGACCACATCCGCACCGCGCTGATGCTGGTCGGCGACGGCGTCACCCCTGGCAACGAGGGCCGCGGCTACGTGCTGCGCCGCATCCTGCGCCGCGCCATCCGCAACATGCGCCTGCTGGGCGCCACCGAGCCGGTGGCCAAGGAGCTCATCGACGTCGCCATCAAGGCGATGGCGCCGCAGTACCCCGAGCTGGAGATCGACCGCAAGCGCATCGAGACGGTCGTCGTCGGCGAGGAGGCGGCCTTCCTGCAGACCCTGAAGGCCGGCACCAACCTGCTGGACGCCGCGGTCACCGACACCAAGCAGTCGGGCGGCGTGGTGCTCTCCGGCGAGCAGGCGTTCAAGCTGCACGACACCTACGGCTTCCCGATCGACCTCACCCTGGAGATGGCCGAGGAGCAGGGCCTCCAGGTGGACGAGGCCGGCTTCCGCCGCCTGATGCAGGAGCAGCGGGACCGCGCCAAGGCGGACGCCAAGGCCAAGAAGATGGGCCACGCCGACGTCGCCGCGTACCGCGAGGTCGCCGACAAGTCCGGCGCGAGCGTCTTCACCGGCTACTCCCTCACCGAGGGCGAGGCCACCGTGGTCGGCCTGCTGGTGGACGGCGTGCCCTCGCCGGCCGCCTCCGAGGGCGACGAGATCGAGATCATCCTCGACCGCACCCCGTTCTACGCCGAGGGCGGCGGCCAGCTCGCCGACCACGGCCGGATCCGGCTGGAGTCCGGCGCGGTGGTGGAGATCCGCGACGTGCAGCAGCCCGTCCCGGGCGTCATCGTGCACTCCGGCGGCGTGCTGTTCGGCGAGGTCGTGCTGGGCGCCTCGGCGTACGCCACGATCGACACCGAGCGCCGCCGGGCGATCGCCCGCGCCCACTCGGCCACCCACCTGACCCACCAGGCGCTGCGCGACGCGCTCGGCCCGACGGCCGCCCAGGCCGGCTCCGAGAACGCCCCCGGCCGCTTCCGCTTCGACTTCGGCTCGCCCGCGGCCGTCCCGGGCACCGTGCTGGTCGACGTCGAGCAGAAGATCAACGACGTGCTGGGCCGCGAACTCGACGTCACCGCCGAGGTCATGACGATGGACCAGGCCCGCAAGGCCGGCGCCATCGCGATGTTCGGCGAGAAGTACGGCGACGAGGTCCGGGTCGTCACCATCGGCGACTTCTCCAAGGAGCTGTGCGGTGGCACGCACGTCGGCAACACCGCCCAGCTGGGCCTGGTGAAGCTGCTCGGCGAGTCCTCGATCGGCTCCGGCGTGCGCCGCGTGGAGGCGCTGGTCGGCGTCGACGCGTACAAGTTCCTGGCGCGTGAGCACACCGTGGTCTCCCAGCTCACCGAGCTGGTCAAGGGCCGTCCGGAGGAGCTGCCGGAGAAGATCTCGGGCATGCTCGCCAAGCTCAAGGACGCCGAGAAGGAGATCGAGCGCTTCCGCGCCGAGAAGGTGCTGGCCGCCGCGGCGGGCCTGGCCGACTCGGCCGAGGACGTGCACGGCATCGCCGTGGTCGCCGCGCAGGTCGCCGACGGCGTGGGTGCGGACGAGCTGCGCAAGCTGGTCCTGGACGTGCGCGGCCGCCTCGGCTCGCGCCCGGCCGTGGTCGCCGCCTTCACCGTGGCGAACGACCGCCCGCTGACCGTGATCGCCACCAACGAGGACGCCCGCGGCCGCGGCATCAAGGCCGGCGAGCTGGTCCGGACCGCCGCCAAGACCCTCGGCGGCGGCGGTGGCGGCAAGGACGACGTGGCCCAGGGCGGCGGCTCCAACCCGGCCGCGGTCGGCGAGGCCATCGCCGCGGTGCGCGGCCTGGTCGCGGAGCGCGCCAGCTGATGGAGCAGGAGGAGAGGCCCTTCCGGCGTGGGCGGCGGATCGCCGTCGACGTCGGTGACGCCCGGATCGGGGTCGCGTCCTGCGACCCCGACGGGGTGCTCGCCACGCCCGTGGAGACCGTCCCGGCCGGCGTGAAGTCGCAGGCCAGGATCGCCGCCATCGTCGACGAGTACGGCGCGATGGAGGTGATCGTCGGGCTGCCGCGCTCACTGAGCGGCAAGGAGGGCCCGGCGGCGGAGAAGGTCCGGGCGTACGCGGCGCGGCTGGCCAACCGGCTCTACCCGGTGCCGGTGCGGCTGGTGGACGAGCGGATGTCGACCGTCACCGCGACCCACGGGCTGCGGGCGTCGGGGGTCAAGGCGAAGAAGGGCCGCTCGGTGGTCGACCAGGCCGCCGCGGTGGTGATCCTGCAGACCGCCCTTGAGTCCGAACGGGTGAGCGGACGCCCGCCCGGTGAGAGCGTCGAGGCGGTCGGCTGAGGAGCCTGATCTAACGTCCCGATTGAGGGGTGCGGGGGGGGCGGGGGCGCCCGGCCCCCGCGCGGGGGGTTGCGCGGTCGGGGCGGGCGCAGTGGGGTGGGGTCCCGACGGGGAGGGGCGGCGCGCGG